>DATFIM010000049.1 GCA_035270125.1 Halanaerobiales bacterium
TTTTTCATTTAGATTTGTAAGTAAGTGTATACCATCTGCTACCCCTAAAGCTATAAGCATTACTGGAATCATAGTTGACACAGCATAAATTGGAATTCCAACTGCTGACATTAATCCAAAGGCCCAGATAGTACTAAATAAAACTACACTTAAAGTTAGCAATGTACTTTTTATACTTCTCAGAGCAATTATCAATACTATAGCTATAATTAAAACTACTAATGGTATCATTACTTTCATATCCTGAGGCATTAAATTTGCCAGTGTTCCTTCAACTACCGGTTGACCTGCAATATACATTTCACCCGGGCCATTTACTTCAGCTAAAATTTCCTGGATTTTATCATATAGTTTTAAACGATCAATCCCTTCATCAACCAATTGAGCCTGAATTAGTGCTACTGTATTATCTTCAGAAACAAGCCTTCCAGAAACCATATTATTACTGCTAACAGTTTGTTTTAAGTCTTCAAATTCAGCTTCATTATCAGGTATAGTACTAAAAAACTCTTCAACTTCTAAACCAAAATCTGAAGCAGATATATTATTTGCAGTAGCTATACTTTTTATGTCCTCTTCATTTATTTCTTCTAAAGAAGATAATCTATCACTTATTTCCAATATTTGTTCTATTGTTTTTTTATTATATATTTCATTTTCATTTTCAACTGCTACAATCACTGCATCATTTATATCAAAAAGATCTTCATAATGTTCACTTTTTTCAAAAGCCGGATGATTCTCTGGCATATATTCATTTAGATTTGTTTCTATTCTTGCTTTATCATAAATTTCAAAACCAAAAAATGCTGTAATTGCAAATAAAATTAATAAAGTAATTATTGGTTTTTTTAGTACAAAATCGTTAATTTTATTCATTCTATACCTCCCTAGAATTAATGAATGAACAATCATTCATTAATGTGTAAATTTTTTTCATTCTCTTAAACCTTTTTTCAATATCATTATTAACTCCTCTGGTGCTTTCATTAACATATTTTTATCTTCATTTTTTATTGCTTTTTCAACTATTCCCTGTATTGAGCCAAAAATAATATTTGCACTAATCTCCGGATCATAACTTTCATTTATCTCTCCTCTTTGTATAGCATCTTTTAACTCATTCTCTAAGATTTCAGGTATCATAGTTAAATATTCATTTATAGAATCAGAACCTTCTTTTTTAGGAAAATCTTTTTCTCTTACTAAAATTTCACCAACTGCAATATTTTCTTTAATTTCTTTGAAGTGAAAATTCAAGAATTTTTCTAATTTTTCCCAAAAATTCAGGTTCTGCTGTTTTATTTTCTTTAAATTTTTCATTCTTTTTTCTAACTCATATTTAAAAATATAATTTAAAATGTCTTCCTTATTTTTAAAATAATTATAAATTGTACCGACTGCAACATTTGCTTCTTCTGCTATTTCAGAAGTTTTTGTATTATAAAAGCCCTTTTTTGACATTACATTTATAGCTGCTTTTCTGATTAATTCCTTTTTATCAGTCATTAGTAGATCCCCTTTCTGAATGATTGTTCATTCATAATATAACATAAAAATATCATTATGTCAAAAAGGTGGGATTATTTCCCACCTTTTATATACTGTTATTTACTTATTTTTTTGCCAGTAAAAGTAAATTCATCCCTATTCATCTTATAATATTTACCTCTATTATTTTCTTCTAATTCACCAATAATATTATCACATTCAGAACATACTAATTTATCATTTACTTCTTTTGCATCATATGCTCTAGTGATTCTATTTTTCCAGCATCTTAAGACTTTTCCCTTGCCTATTTTTTTATATTTAAATAATTTTGATTTACATTTAGCACATTTAATAGTTAAAATAATACCACCTCAAAATCACTAGTCCATCTCTGGAAAAAAGAAATTATATAAATAATATTTATGGTAGCTAGAATTATTTTTTCTTTTCTTTTCATCTTTATCACTTAAAAAGTCATTAATTATTTCATTGAATTCTTCAGCTTCTTCATCAGTTAAATAAATACCCGAATAACTCATTTTTATTTTTTTATAAAATTTTTCAAACTTTTCTTTTTCACTTAAATCATCTTTATCATATAATTTGTCTAAATTATTTATTAAACTATTTTCCATATGATTGATAAATCCTCTGATCCAATCAGCATTATCTTTGTTAGTACTGCTTATTAACTCCTGTCCTTCAAAGCTATCAGCAGAAGTCCTGTAACCATTTTCTGTCTCTTCTAATATCCCTGCTTTTACCATTTCTTTAACATAATTTTTTATTAATGACTGCTTTTCATTTAATTTTTTTACAATATAGTCAATAGTTACAGTTTCATCTTCAACTACACCAATTATATCCATAGATATTGGATCACCAAGTAGTTCCATAATTTTACGATCAGTAATTTTCATTTTCTTTTTTTTCATGAAAATCCCTCCTTAATATAATTTATATAAATTTTATTTTACCTAGAAATAAGAACCATAACTGAAATAGGAGGTACTTTTATATGATGATCTTTAAAAATATTGAATACTTCATTCCCAGCCTTTTTATCATCAACTATTATTCCCCATCTACCCTCACCTATTTCAAAATCAATCCATTCTCGATTTGGATTATAAAGAATTAATAGTTCTTCCTCTTTTTTTGAATTTGATATTTCAGATTTTATTTTATAAGCTACAGTATTTGAAGGTGATTCTAAAAATTCAAGATTATTTCGTATCGTTTTGGCATCATCCATTCTAAAAATTTCATAACTTTTTCGTAAATCTATTAAACCACTATAATATTTGAATGTATTATGAAATCTTGTTTTTCTCTCCCATTTTAACATATTAATATAGTCTCCGGCATTATAACTATTGGAATTACCATATTTAGTACGTAAAAATTCCTCTCCTCCCTGTAAAAAAGGAACACCTAAAGAAGTAAAAATTATTGCCTGGGCCATCTTGTCCATTTTAATTCTAATATGTCTGGGTTCTTCCCCATTAGTTTTTTTAAGTTTATCCCAGAGTGTAAGATTATCATGAGCACTGACATAATTAATAGTTTCACTGGGACTTACAGTGAAATCATGAATTTCTTTGTTATAATAGATTGCCCCAACTATGCCTTTTTTTATCTCATTTGAAAGACCTTTTTTACCATTAACAAATCCTCTAGTATCTCCATCAGTATCACCTTTAATTGCATCACGGAAATGGTCATTAAAAGCTGAAATATTCATTTTCTTTTGAGCACCTTTTAACATTTGTTCATCATGATGAAGTTGAGGAGGTAAGGCTGACCAGGGTTCACCATATAAAAGAATAGATGAATCTATTTCATGTAATTTATCTTCAGCCAAATCCATTGTTTCTTTATCTATTATTCTCATCAAATCAAATCTAAATCCATCAATATGATATTCTTCTGCCCAATAAGATAATGAATCAATAATAAATTTTCTAGCCATAGGTTTTTCAGTAGCAAATTCATTACCGACTCCAGATCCATTAGCTAAATTATGCTCATCTTCATGTTTCCTATAAAAATAACCAGGAGCAGTTTTAGAAAAAGTTGAATCTTCAGTATAATAAGTGTGATTATATACTACATCCATGATTACTCCTATACCTTCATCATGAAGAGCTTTAACCATTTTCTTAAATTCAATAATTCTTGTTTCATCAGAAGGATCACTGGCATAAGAACCTTCAGGAACATTATAATAATAAGGATCATAACCCCAATTATAATCTTTTTGCCAGGTGTCATCCACTGTAGCAAAATCAAATACTGGCAAAAGGTGAACATGAGTAATTCCCAATTCTTTTAAATGATCAATACCAGTTTTAAAACCATAACGATTTTTTGTTCCTTTTTCTGTAAAAGCTAAATAGTCACCTTTTAATTCTATACCAGATTCTGAAGAAATAGAAAAATCTTTTACATGCACTTCATAAATTATTGCATCAGTAGGTTTTTCTAACTTAACTCTACAATCGCTTTCCCAGCCCTCTGGATTGGTTTTTGAAAGATCAACAATATATCCTAATTTACTATTAGTACCTACAGCACGTGCATAGGGGTCAATAACTTCATAACTGTATTCTCCATAATCAACTATAAATAAATAATAATTTCCAGAAAGGTCTTCAGAAACTAATGTAGACCAGCATCCATTTTCCCCTTTTTTTAATAGAAATTTATCATTTATTGATTTATCATTTTCATCTGCAAAAATTAAAACTTCAACTTTTTCAGCAGCAGGAGACCAAATTTTAAAAGACGTTGATCCTTTGTCCACAATAACTCCCAAATCATCTCCATTATAAAAAATATCACCATATTCAAAACTTAAATCCATTTTATTATCTAAACTCATAATACCCAATTATCCTTCCTCCACTCTAATTATAAATATTCTAGTATTTACAAACTTTTATATAATTTTATATATTCCTGTGCTGAATGTTTCCAACTAAAATCTTTTACCATAGCTCTTTTCATTAATTTTTCCCAAATTTCTTTCTGCTGATAAAAATGTATTGCTCTTCTGATTGTGTATAACATATCATGGGCATTAAAATTAGCAAAAGAAAAACCAAATCCAGTATCTTCAAATTCATTATAGGGTTCTACAGTATCTTTTAAGCCTCCAGTTTCTTTGACAATTGGAATGGTTCCATAACGCATACTAATTATTTGACTCAATCCACATGGTTCAAACCTTGAAGGCATTAAAAACATATCAAGCCCAGCATACATTTTTTGGGCAAGCTTACCATCATACTTGATTTTTACGCCTATCTGATCAGGATATTTTTTAGATATTCTTTTAAAGAAATTTTCATATTTTTTCTGACCGGTTCCTAATAAAACAAACTGCATATCTTCCTTATTGATCGCTTCTTCAAGAATAGCCTTGATTAGATCAATTCCTTTTTGTTCAACAAGTCTGGTAACAATACCTATTAAAGGAATCTCCTTATTAACTGGTAATTCAAACTCTTTTTGCAGTTTTTCTTTATTTTTAAGTTTAGTTTCCAAATCATCTTGATCATAATTGTAATAAATATCTGAGTCAGTCTTTGGATTGAATTTATCATAACTTATTCCATTAACAATCCCTTTTAAATCTCTACTTCTCATTCTTAAGGCATAATCTAAACCTTCTCCAAAATATGATGTTTTTATTTCTTCAGCATATGTCTCACTAACTGTATTTATTTTATCAGCATAAAATATGCCTGCTTTCATAAAATTAACAAGACCATTATGGCGAATATTTCCTGAATTCCAGTGCCAGTAATTAATTCCCAGTACATCGCCAATAATTTTAGGATCAAACTGACCCTGATAACGCAAGTTATGTATAGTATAAAGTGTTTTTATATCTTCATAAAAATCATATTTTCGATAATTATCATCCAAAAGTAATGCTAAAATTCCTGTCTGCCAATCGTTAAAGTGAATTATATCTGGTTTAAAATCAATTTCTGGTAACATTTCTAATACTGCTCTATTAAAAAAAGTAAATTGTACTTCTTTATCATTATTTTCATACAAAGTTGATCTATTAAAATAATATTTATTGTCTATAAAATAAGTAGGAACACCTTCATTTAATAATTTATTTACACCTACATATTCTTCTCTCCAAACTACATCAGTTTTAAAGTCAGTTACATGTTCTAATTCTAATTTAAATTTTTCATCCATATTCAGATATTCAGGTAATACAACCCGGACATCATGACCTTCCTCACGTAAGATTTGTGGTAGTGACCCTGAAACATCTGCTAGGCCCCCTGTTTTAACAAATGGATCTGCTTCAGAAGTAACAAATAAGATTTTTAATTTTTCAGACATTTTAAAAACCTCCCAAATAAAAAACTCCTGTTCTCTTTATTATATCATTACTTTTAGAGAAAATCCAACTTTAAGCTAATTAACTGGAATTTAGTTTAAATAAATATTCATAAATCTAGAAATAAATACAGGCATATGTTATAATTATATAAACAAATACTGTATTTATTTAATTAGTTAAATTATGCCTAATGCCCTGGAGGTAAATTTATGAGTGAAAATTATCCAAATGAATATAATCGTTATCTATTTCATAAAGGTGAAAATTATCATAGTTATAAATTTCTAGGTAATCATCTATTCCAAAAAAAAGAAAAAAAGGGAGTTCGTTTTTCACTATGGGCACCTAATGCAAAAAAAATAAGTGTTATTGGAGATTTTAATAACTGGCAAAGTAATATTGATGAAATGAAAAAAATTAAAAACTCTGGAATATGGACTATATTTATTAATAAAGCTAAAGCAGGTGATTTATATAAATATAAAATAACTGGACCAAATAATGAAATTAGAATAAAAGCTGACCCTTATGCTAACTATGCAGAAAAAAAGCCTAATACTGCTTCTCGTGTCTTTAATAATAATAAATATAAATGGAATGATGAAAAATGGATAAAAAAAAGAAATAATTTTGATCCTCACAAAGAAGCAATTTTAATTTATGAACTTCATCTTGGTTCCTGGATTAGAGATGAGGAAAATAATTATCTTAATTACCGAGAAATAGCTGATAAACTTGTCGATTATATTAAAAAAATGGGTTATACTCATATTGAATTACTTCCAATTGCTGAGCATCCATTTGATGGTTCCTGGGGTTATCAAACAACTGGCTATTATGCTGTTACCAGTCGTTATGGTAATCCTGATGATTTTAAATATTTAGTAGATAAATGTCATCAAAATAATATAGGAGTTATAATGGACTGGGTACCAGGACATTTTTGTAAAGATGACCATGGACTAAGAATCTTTGATGGAACACCTCTTTATGAAAGTGAGGACCCTAGAAGGGCTGAAAATATTCAGTGGGATACCCTTAATTTTGATTTTGCCCAACCAGAAATTTGGAGCTTTCTTATCTCTAATGCCATATACTGGTTAAAAGAATTTCATATTGATGGGATAAGAGCTGATGCAGTAAGTAATATGATCTATTTGGACTACCAAAAAAAAGATGGTCAGTGGGCTGCTAATAAGTATGGTGGAAATGAAAATCTAGAAGCTATTGCTTTTTTACAAAAATTAAATGAAGTAGTCTTTAAAGAATTCCCTGGTACTTTAATGATAGCTGAAGAATCAAGTGCCTGGCCTGGAGTAACTTCTCCTACATACCATGATGGCCTTGGCTTTAATTTTAAATGGAATATGGGTTGGATGAATGATACTTTAGAATATATGGAAAAAGATCCTCTATTCAGAAAAGGTGTCCATAATAAATTAACTTTTTCAATTATGTACACATATTCTGAAAATTACATACTTCCTCTTTCTCATGATGAAGTAGTTCATGGTAAAAAATCATTATTAGATAAAATGCCAGGCGAATATTGGGAAAAATTTGCTAACTTAAGGCTTCTATTCGGTTATATGTTAGCCCATCCTGGCAAAAATTTATTATTTATGGGAGGAGAATTTGGTCAATTTATTGAGTGGAATTATAAACAGGAATTAGATTGGTCTTTATTAGAATATGAAAAACACAAAAAAATGTCTGATTATGTTAAAGAATTAAATAAATTTTATTTAGAAGAAAAAGCTCTCTGGCTTCTTGACCATAAACCAGAAGGCTTTGAATGGGTGGAGGCAGATGATAAAGATAAAAGTATTATTAGTTTTTTAAGATTTCCCTATAATCAGGAAAATCATTTACTTGTTATTTGTAACTTCACACCTGTGTTCAGAGAAAATTATCAGGTTGGTATTCCATTTTATAAAAAATATGAAATTGTATTTAATAGTGATCTGGAGAAATATGGGGGGGAAAATACTATTAATCAAAAGTTATATTCTCCTTTTAAAAAATCCTGTAATTCTAAACCTTATTCATTAAAAATTGATTTACCTCCACTCTCTATTTTATATTTAAAAATAAATGAAAATACTAAGGAGGGTTAAGATGGCAAATAAAGAAATAGTAGCAATGCTTCTTGCTGGTGGTAAAGGTACACGACTTGGTGTATTAACAAATAATCTTGCTAAACCTGCTGTTCCTTTTGGAGCAGAATTTAGATTAATTGATTTTCCCTTAAGTAATTGTTCTAATTCAGGTATTAATACTGTAGGTATTTTAACTCAATATGAACCATTAATTCTTAATTCATATATTGGTGATGGAAGTTCCTGGGAACTTGATAGAAATGATGGTGGAGTAACAGTTTTACCACCATATCTCCATGACAAAGGTGGAGGCTGGTATAAAGGAACTGCTGATGCAGTATATCATAATATTAATTATATAGATCGTTATGACCCAGAATATGTTTTAGTTCTTTCTGGGGATCATATTTACAAAATGGATTATTCCAAGATGCTTGATTTTCATAAAGAAAAGGGTGCTGCTGCTTCTCTAGCTGTAATAGAAGTACCCTGGGAAGAAACACATCGTTTTGGTATTATGAATACAGATGAAGAAAATAAAATTATAGAATTTCAGGAAAAACCAGATGAAGCTAAAAACAATTTAGCTTCTATGGGAATATATATATTTGATTGGCCTAAACTTAAAGAATATTTAATTGCTGATAGTCGAGATTCAGAATCCTCAGGTGATTTTGGAAAAAATATAATTCCTGCTATGATTAATGATAAACATAGTGTTTATGCTTATGAATTTGAAGGCTACTGGATGGATGTTGGTACAATAAATAGTTACTGGAAAGCTCATATGGATTTAATTCATAAAAATACAGGACTTGATCTATATGATAGAAATTGGATTATATCTAGTCTTAATCCAAATCAACCTCCTCTTTATATTTCTGAAGATGCAGAGGTTAACCATTCTTTGATTAATAAAGGAAGTGAAATTGAAGGTACTGTTAAAAATTCAGTAATATTTTTTGGATCTTCAGTTGGTAAAAATTCTATAGTAGAAGATTCTGTAATATTACCAAATACAAAGATAGGTGAAGGATGCTATATAAACAAATCTATTATCTGCCATAATGTAAATATTGAGGATAATTGTAATATAGGAGCTGATGATTTAATAAATCCAGATATTACTGTTATTGCTGATAATATGACAATTTCAAGAGGATCAAATATTGAGAATGGTTCTGTTGTTGAATAATTTTAACTGCACCTTTTGAAAAATTGAAAGGAGGAAATTATAAATGAAAAATGTAATGGGAATAATTAATGATATACAGAATGAAGAGGTTCTTAAAGATTTAACTGAACATCGTTCACTTGCTTCTGTACCTTTTGGATGTAGATATAGATTAATTGATTTTCCCCTATCAAATATGGTTAATTCTGGTATAATAAATGTTGGCATTTTCCTTGAAAATAAGTTTCGTTCTCTACTTGACCATATAGGTCCAGGAAAAGCCTGGGATCTTGACCGAAAAAGAGATGGTCTCTTCTTACTCCCTGCAAGTCAAAGTAATAATCATGGTATTTACAAAGGTGATATTGAGAGTCTCCAGGCCAATTTAGATTATTTATATCGAAGCAGTCAGGAATATGTAGTTATAGCTAGCTCAAATATTATATGTAATATGAATTATAATGATGCATTTGAATATCACCTACAATCAGATGCCGATATAACTGCAATATATAAACAGATCTCTTCTCCAGCCAAAAGCAAAAATCACACTGTGCTGGAAACAAATATTAATGATCAAATAACTAATATGAAAGTAAATCCTGAACGTCAGAAATATAATAAAATATCTCTTGAAAAATTTATTATGAAAAAAGAATTATTAATTGATATAATAGATGATTGTTATTCCACAGGTCGATGGGATTTTATAAAAGATGGTATTATTAAAAATATTGATAAATATAATATTAAAGGATTTCCTTATAAAGGATATGTTGCAAATATTAATTCTCTAAACAGTTATTTTCATAAAAATCTTGAACTTTTAAAACCTGATAATCGTAAAGATATGTTCTATAAAAATCAAATCTTTACCAAACCGAAAGATGAGGCACCTACAAAATTTAGTGATCGAGGGCAGGCCAAAAATATAATTGCTGCAAATGGGTGTATAATTGAAGGAGATGTAGAAAATAGTATACTTTTTAGAGGAGTTACTATTAAACGAGGAGCTCATGTTAGAAATAGTATTATAATGCAAAAATCAACAATTGGTAGAAATGCACAAGTGGAAAATGTAATAACTGATAAAAACGCAAAGATCAAAGATGGCACAGAACTTAAAGGAAGTAGAAATTTTCCTATTATAATCGAAAAAAATGCAGAAGTTTAAGGAGAGTGTAATTAAATGAAAAATATGAAAAACAAAAATCCAAATGTTGCATATTTTTGTATGGAATTTGGACTTGCTAAAAATTTAAGAATATATGCTGGAGGTTTAGGAATTTTAGCCGGTGATATTTTAAAAACAGCTAATGAATGTTATTATCCACTAATCGGTATAGGTCTTCTCTGGAAAAAAGGATATACCAAACAATTAATCGGAGACCATAATTATCCCTATGATTCTTATCCAACTTATGAAGAAATATATGATGAATTAGAAGATACTGGAGTTGTTGTGGAAGTTCCTATTAAAGAACAAACTATTTTCACAAAAGTTTGGAAATTAGATGGATATGGTAATACTCCACTTTATTTGCTTGATACAAATTTACCACAAAATAATGAACAACAAATAATAACTGATAAATTATATATTGGTTCTGAAGAAAAAAGAGTAGCTCAAGAAATGATTTTAGGAATTGGTGGAATAAAAGCTATTAGAGAACTTGATTTAAATATTGATGTTTTCCATTTTAATGAAGGCCATGCTGTTTTGGCAGGTACTGAATTAATAAAAGAAAAAATGAAAAAAAATATTGAATTTGAAAAAGCCTGGGAAAAAACTAGAAATGAAATAGTCTTTACTACTCATACACCTGTAAAAGAAGGTAATGAGGCTCATAGCCTTGAGCTATTAGGTGAATTAGGGGCATTTAATGGACTTAATTTTGACCAAATGGAAAAAATTGGTGGTAATCCTTTTAATATGACCGTAGCTGGCTTAAAACTTGCGAGAACTGCTAATGCTGTATCTCAACTTCATGGGGAAACAGCTAATACAATGTGGGGTGATGTTAAAAATAAAGCTCCAATTAAAGCTATAACTAATGGAGTAAATCGCAAAACCTGGGTTGACCACAGTATCATAACAAATTATGATGATAATAAAAAATTGTGGGAAATTCATCAAAAACACAAACAGAAATTAATTGATTATATTAAAAGAAAAAATGCGGTGAGTTTACGAAAAGATCGATTAACTATAGGCTTTGCTCGTCGTGCAGCTAATTATAAAAGACCTGATCTTATTTTCCGTAAACCAGAAATTATTGGGGAATACTTAGATAATAATAAAATACAAATTATATTCTCTGGAAAAGCTCATCCTGAAGATGATAATGGTAAAGAAATGGTCGCTAATTTAATTCGGATGTCACAAAAATATCCTGAATCAGTTACCTTTATTGAAGATTATGATATAGAAGTAGGTAAATTGATTACTAAAGGGGTCGATGTCTGGCTCAATAATCCAAGAAAACCACAGGAAGCAAGTGGAACTTCTGGCATGAAAGCTGCTATGAATGGAGTTCTAAATTTAAGTATTCTTGATGGCTGGTGGCCTGAAACATGTGAACATGGAGTAAACGGTTGGCAATTTGGTGATGGTTATGTAGGAGAAAATCAGGATCAGCATGATCTTGATTCTTTATATAAAGTTCTTTTAGAAGAAGTAGTACCAACTTATTATGAAAATAAAGAAAAATGGATAGAAATGATGCAGGCCAGTATTGACACAACTTATGATCGTTTTTCTGCTAAAAATATGTTAGAAAAATATTATGAAAAACTATATAGTTAAAAATTAATTTACTTAAAGGAGAGGTCTAGACCTCTCCTTTTTTCTTTAAAATTTGATATTAAAATCTAAAGATATTTCTTGATCTTTATTTTTTAAATCATTAGAAAAATTGATTCCAACCCCTACTGGTTTAACTCCCATAACTCTTATCTTAGTTTCTAAGCCTGATCCATATCTAAAATTTTCAAATTGTTCACTATCAATAAAACCATATATTCTATAACCTAATATCTGAAAAGCAACTAATACTTCTTTACTATATTTAAAAAATTTATTATATCCTAATTCAGAAGATACTAAAAAAGTAGATTTATTTTCCTTACTCAAAGTTCCTCTATATATTTCTGGGTTAAAATAATAGTTAAAGTTATGGATAGAAAATTTATTTTTAAAATCCCACTTTTCTTTAACTGGAATTTCTATCTCCCCTTCAATTAGATATTTATATTTATTATTTTCAAGTGAAAAGTAGTTATCGGTTTTTGCTTTTAAAGATAAATTATAAAAATCATTAAATCTTTTATTATATTCATTTAAAACATTAAAAAAAACTTCATGACCAAATTGGGCTAATCCAATACCTGTATTTAAATTTATGTTATAATTCTTATAATATATTTTAAAATTTTCTTCTTTATCATCTTCATTATAAATCATAATTAAATCTATAGCATCATTTATTTTTTTATACTTAATTTTAAATTGATTACTAAAAGAATTATACTCCTGTATCCAAATTAAATCCAAATTTTTATAACTTAATTCAAAACCATATTCAATATCATTACTATTATTATTAAATAAACTATTGATCATATAGTCATCTTTTTTCCCATATGAAAAATACGGTTTATAAATTGCTTGATTATAAATTATCCTGTCATTTTTTGCATCTTCAATAATCATTTTAATATTATTTTTATTTTCAAGATCATAAGAATATGTTTTTCTTCTATCTATTAAATCTTTAATTTCCTCAATTTTTGATGTAGTTTCTTTACGTCCTAATTCAATAAAATCTTCTGCCAACTGAAAGTCCATAAAAGAATAATCTCCAACAAAATGTTCTATTAGTATATCTGAATATTTTCTACTTATCATATTAGAATTTTCACTTTTAATAATATTTATTGTGCGCATCCATCCTCTATGAGGAAGATTAAATACATTATAAGGCATTTCATCATTGGCCATTGTTGAAATAACAATGTCAGCTCCCATTACCCTTGCAGCTAAAGCAGGTGTTAATTCTTTTATACCAGGGTCAACAAAGTATTCATTATTATAATATTTTATAGGAAAAATAAATGGAATAGCATAAGAACATTGAATAACATCACTTATTTTACCGGTAGTATGAATATATTTTTGTTCTTTAGTTAAATTCATGCTTAATATAGCAGTAGGTAATGGAAAATCTTCTAAATTATTTTCAGGAGCAACTAATTCAATGAAATTATTTAGTTTTTTAGATTCAAGAAGTGAATAAGTGAAAATAAAATTAAAATCAAATAGAGAAGAAAAAATATTTGATCTAACTATATCCTCCATTTGTTCTGGAGAAATACCACTTCCATACATGGCAGCAATTACAGCCCCCATACTAGTCCCCACTACCATATCTATTGGAATATTATTTTTATGAAGAATATCAATCACACCAATATTTACTAAAGCTCGAGCCCCACCACCTCCCAGAGCTAAGGCTATTGTTGGGGTTTCTTTAACAGGGAATTTGTCAGATTTTTCTATTATATAAGTATTTTCCACACCATAAATTACTGTATCTGTATAAGTATTATCTGCTAAAACTGGACTACTACAAATAAACATTATCAATAAACTGGATATAATAATATTTTTAAACATAAAAATCCACCCCATTTCTTATATTATATAATTCTCTTTATCATAGATATTACCTTTATATATATGAGGTGATTTGAATATATATTATTTATTTTCTATTGCAAACTCCACTGCAGCCTTTGCATGTAAATTTGTAGTGTCAAAAACAGGAATCGGACTATCTTCATTTTTTACTAATAAAGGAATTTCAGTACAACCTAAAACTACTCCCTCTGCTCCTCTTGCATATAGATTATTTATGATTTTTTTAAATTTTGTTTTTGATTTTTCCAAAATCAAACCATCAATTAATTCATTGTAAATAGTATTATGCACTATTTCTCTTTCTTCTTCCCAGGGAATAATAACTTCAATACCATGTTCTTTTAATCTATCCTTATAAAAATCTCTTTCCATTGTAAATTTAGTACCAAGTAAAGCAACTTTTTCTAAATCATGTTCAATGATAGAATGCGCTGCAGCATCAGCAATATGTAACAACGGAATATCTATTTCATTTTCAATATCATCTGCCATCTTATGCATTGTGTTTGTACAAATCACAATGAAATCTGCTCCACCTTTTTTTAAATTTTTAGCATAATTTATCATTTTTTCTTTTAAAAGTTCCCATTTTCCCTCATGCTGCATTTTTTCAATTTCAGCAAAATCTACTGAATACATAAGACACTTTGCTGAATGTTTTTTCCCAAGTTTTTCTTTTGTAAATTCATTAACAAGTCGATAATATTCTAGAGAGGATTCCCAACTCATTCCACCAATTAAACCAATAGTTTTCATTTTAAACCTCCTTGAGAATTTTATAAAATTTTATTTAGACAAATTGACTGTTAAGGGTTTATTAGTTAATGTAAATTCATCTTCATTAATAATAATAGCTATTTCTTTCCCTTTTTCTTTAGTAATTTTTACTTTGTCTTCAAAAACTTGAATTGTTAAAATTCTATTTCTAAAATTTATTTTAAACGAATAATCATCCCATTCAGCTGGTAAATAAGGAGAAAAACTCAGCTTATCATCTTTAACTCTCATTCCAGCAAAACCTTGTACTATTGCCATCCAGGTCCCTGCCATACTTGTGATATGGAGACCATCTTCAGTATCATTATTATAGTTTTCTAAGTCCAACCTAGCTGTTCTTAAATAAAGCTCATAGGCTCTTTCCTTATATCCAATTTCAGAAGCAATTATAGAATAGATACAGGGAGATAATGATGATTCATGGACTGTTTTCGGTTCATAAAAATCAAAATTTCTTTTTTTAGTATCTTGATCATACTCATCTCCAAGAAAATATAAACCCTGTAAAACATCTGCCTGTTTCACATAACAGGATCTTAAAATCCTATCCCAGGACCAATTTTGATTTAAAGGTAAATCGTTTTTATCCAGATCTGCTCTTGTTTTTAATTCTTTATCCATATAACCATCCTGTTGTTCAAACACTTCAAGTGAATCAACATAAGGATAATACATATTTTCTTTGATATCCTGCCATTTATCAATTTCTTTTTCTTTTAAACCTAATTTTTCCACTAATTCATCATGACGAATTTTATTATTTTTGAAAAGATATTCTTTTACTTCAAGTGCATATCCTAAAGTCCAGGCTGCCATTCGATTAGTATACCAATTATTATGAACATTATTTTCATATTCATTAGGTCCTGTTACCCCAAGAATCATATATTTATTTTTACGTGGATTATAATTTACCCTATCAGCCCAGAATCTGGCTATTTGAGTTATTACTTCAAATCCATAATCAGCTAAATAACTTTTATCCCCAGTATTATTTACATAATTATAGATAGCATAGGCAATAGCTGCATTACGATGGATTTCTTCAAAAGTAATTTCCCATTCATTATGACACTCTTCACCATTCATTGTTACCATAGGATAAAGTGCACCATCTAAATCTAATTTATCAGCATTATCTATTGCTTTTTCTAAATGATTATACCTATAAAGCAATAAATTACGAGCAATACTATCATCAGTAGTATTTAAATAAAAAGGAAAACAAAAAGCCTCAGTATCCCAATAAGTACTTCCTCCATATTTTTCGCCTGTAAAACCTTTAGGACCAATATTTAATCTTGGATCATGTCCGGTATAAGTTTGATTCAATTGAAAAATATTAAATCTTATTCCCTGTTGAGCTGCTACATCTCCATTTATTTCAATATCGCTTTCATCCCAGTGCTCCTGCCATCTTTGAATATGTTCATCAAAAAGTTGTTCTACACCTTTATTATAAGCATAACTCACTCTATCTAAAGATTCCTGTACTAAATTTTTATCATCATAATCTCTATTAGTTGTTACTGCAATATATTTATTAATAGTTATTTCTTCATTTTCATTTATCATTAAATTTACTTTATTTTCAACATATTTTTCTTTTTGAAAAGTCTCAATTTTATCAGGATTTTTATTTAATTCAAATTTCATAGCAGTACTTACATGAAAATCAGATTTCTTGGTTCTCATATTCAAATAAGCCTTATATTTATCTGCATTTTTTTCAATTTCATCCCAGAAAACCTCATCATAATTTGCATCCTCATTGGTAATAGTCCCATCAAGAAAAGGTGTTAATTCAACTTTAGCATTGTGATTCAATGGTTTTAAACTATAAGTAACTACTGCGATTTCTCTATCAACACTACTTAAAAATCTTCTAGCTTTAACTTTAGTTTTTCTTCCCTGAAAATCTTTTATCACAAATTCTCGATCTAAATATCCCTTTTTCATATTTAATATTCTCTTGAATTGTTCTACATCCATTTTTGCTAAATCAAGTTTTTTACCATTAATTTTAACTTTAATACCAATGAAATTAGTTGCATTTAATACTTTTGCATAATATTCAGGATACCCAATTTTCCACCAACCAACACGTGTCTTATCTGGATAATAGACACCGGCTATATAGGTTCCCTGTAAACTCTCGCCACTATACCCTTCTTCAAAATTTCCTCTAAGTCCCATATGACCATTACCTAAACTCATTATACTCTCAGTAATTTGATTTTTTTCCGGATCAAAACCATCTTCAATAATCTTCCATTCATCATATCTAAAATAATTATCCATATTATCGCTCCTTTATGCAAACGTTTTCATTAATTAATTATATCATATTTACACTTTTCTAACAACTAAGATTTCCAAAGATTATAGACCATTTTTTGAATATCATTACTATCTTCTGCAGCTGGCCATAATTCAACTATACTATCTTCCCTTATAGCAGCAGCAAGATTATATAAGATTTGTTTTCTATCATCAAAACTATTAATAAATTCTTTCATTTCTTTTCGTTTAGTATCTTTAGCATAAGGGCATTTATTAGAAATTTCTTCATATTTCAAATTGTTCATAAATTCATTTATTTCATCTTCCCTTAAATTAACTAATGGCCTGATTACTTTAACTTTAGCATCTTTTAGAGGGTTTTTGGGTAGAAATGTTTTTATCTGTCCCGAATATATTATACTCATTAAAAATGTTTCTACTACATCATCAAGATGGTGTCCATATGCTATTTTATCATATTTATAATTTTTATCTTCAATAAATTCTGTAATTGCACCTTTTCTAAAATATGAACAATTAGAACAGGGATTACTATCTTCTTTTTCTTTAATAATTTCAGCAATATTTGTATTTTTAATATAATATTTAATATCCAGTTCTTCACAAAATCTTTTAGCTACTTTATAATCAATACTATCAAAACCTATATCAATTGTTAAAGCAGTTATCTCAAAATCAATTGCCATACTTTTCTCTAAAATTTTGAGGGCGTAAAGTAAAAAACTACTATCAATTCCCCCACTAAAAGCAACCAAAATCTGATCACCATCTTTAATAAGATCATATTCTGCAATAGCATTTATTATTTTTCTATTATATTTTTGTCCCAGTGATAATTCCATATATACTCTCCTCGATTTATAATTTATTAATTTCTTATTATTATAGTATATTTTTCTTAAAAATAAAAATTAATGTATCTCACCTTCAAGCCTTCGATATTGTATAGCCTCAGCAAGATGGCCACTCCTGATATTTTCTTTGCCCTCCAAATCTGATATAGTTCTTGCCACTCTTAATATTCTATCATAGGCTCGAGCGCTAAGTCCTAATTCTTTTATTGCTTTTTTTAATAATATTTTATTATTTTTATGTAATTTACAATACTTATATAAATTTTTTCCACTCAAATGAGAGTTATTAATAAAATTTTCGTTCTTATATCTAAATTGTTGTATTTTTTGAGCAGCTATAACTCTCTTTCTTATATTTTTAGATTTTTCTCCTTTTTTATATTCTGTTAATTCATTAACATCTAAAGAAGGCACTTCTAATTGCAGATCAATTCTGTCTAAAAGTGGACCGGAAATTTTATTCCTATATCTTCTGACCTGGTTTATAGTGCAGTGACATTCACGTCTGGGATCACCATAATAGCCACATGGACAGGGATTACTGGAAGCAATTAACATAAATTCAGCTGGGAAATCAACTGTCATTGTCGATCTAGAAATAGTAACCTTCTTCTCTTCTAGAGGTTGTCTTAATAATTCCAGAACTTTTCTCCTATACTCAGATATTTCATCTAAAAATAAAACTCCTTTATGGGCCAGACTGATCTCTCCAGGTACAGGTATTTTACCTCCTCCAATCATACTGGCAGCAGTTATACTGTGATGCGGGGTTCTAAAAGGTCTTTGAGTTTGTAAACCATTGGCAAGATTTACTTTTCCTAAAATACTTTGAATTCTACTTACCTCTAATTGCTCTTCTTTTAAAAGTGGAGGCATAATAGTTGGAATTCTTTTTGCTAACATTGTTTTACCAACTCCAGGTGGACCAACCATTATAAGATTATGACTTCCAGCAACTGCAATTTCAATAGCTCTCTTGGCTTCATGTTGACCTTTTATTTCAGAAAAATCAATTTCATAATTTTTAACCTTTTTACTAAATAACTTATTTGAATTTTGAGCATTAAACACAGATTTTCTTTTATTAATACCAAAAATATGGATTAAATCAGAAATATGACTTACAGGTATTATTTCTATTCCTTCAACTAAACTTGCTTCAAGTTTATTTTCTTCCGGTAAAATCACACCTTTAAATTTATTTTTCTTTGCAGTTAATACCATTGGTAAAATGCCATTTACTTTTTGAACATCTCCATTTAATGATAGCTCTCCAACTATTAAATAATCATCCAGTTCTTTTACTTTAATAATATTTTGAGCAGCTAAAATTCCTCCAGCAATAGCTAAATCAAAATGGGGACCTATTTTTTTGATATTTGCCGGAGCCAGATTAATAGTTATTCTTTTAACCGGAAAATCATATCCAGAATTTTTAATTGCAGATTTTACTCTTTCTCTTGATTCACGAACCGCTGTATCTGGCAAACCCACAATATCAAAGGCAGGCAAACCACGATTTAGATCAACCTCTACTCTTATAATAAACCCCTTTATTCCCAGCAAACTACAACTTTTCAAAACTGCCAGCATATTTATTCCTCCTTTTGATTTAACTTCCATTACTTATTTTTCTTTTATTTACTTTTTATTCCAGTTCGTGGTCAAAAAAAATTAAAATGTGTTTTTAAAATGTTCAATACTAACTTTATCATTACCGTAAATAATTGAAATAACATCAAATCTTTTTATATAATTATTGTATCTATTTCTCATAAGAAAAATTTTTGCTATAGTTTTTATTTTCTTTTGTTTTTTAAAATTAACAGCAGCCTGGGGAGGACCAAAAAATTCTGTTTTTCTGGTTTTAACTTCTACAAAAACCAAATTCTTTTTCTTCGTAACAATTAAATCAATTTCTCCCTGTTTTACTCTAAAATTTTCACTAATAATTTTATACCCTTTTTCTTCTAAAAATTTTTTTGCTTTTATTTCTCCCCATCTGCCAATTTCTCTTTTATTTTTAAATTTCATTTTAAACATCAACACCAAATACCGACCTAATTATTATTCCTACTATAAATGAGAAAAAAGAGACCCCTAAACTAATAGTTGCCATTTCTATAAATCTCTTTTTAAAACTTAAATCTCTGGCTATAGCTACATAAAAATTAAAAACAACTATAATCAAAATGGCCATAATTATTGTTGCAGCAAGACTTGTCAGATAATGAGTAAAAATAAAATAAGGGATTATTAATAAAATTACAGTTACTATGTAAGCCATTCCAGTATAAAATGAAGATTTTAACTCATGTTTTTCTCCTTCTTCCTGTTTGGTTGATAAATATTCGGAAGCAGCCATTGAAAATGAAGCAGCTATACCAGTTATCATTCCAGAAAGAGCAATTAAATTTGTATTCTGTAAAGCAAAAGATAATCCAGCTAGAGTACCTGTTAATTCAACCAAGGCATCATTTAAACCCAAAACTACAGAACCAATATATTTTAATCTTTCTTCATCTATGAGATTTATTAGTTCATCTTCATGGTTATCTTCATCTTCTACAATTTTTTGAGCTGAAGGAATTTTTTTGGCTACTTTTTTATATACTTCCTGGGCATCTTCTTCACCATTTTCCATTAATTTAATACCAAACATAATTCCAAAAATTCTTGCCAGCCAATAATAAAAAAAGATTTTTAATTTTTTAGGTTTAACCTCTTCTCCAGTATATTTTTTCCAAAAATCATAATGTTCTTTTTCGTCTTTGGCTATATCTCTTAATATCTTACTATTCTCTTCATTCTTTGTTACTGATGCTAATTTATTATATAAATAATATTCCGTTATTTCATCCTTTTGAGATTTAATTAAAATTTTTCGAGTAGTTTCATCTATATTTTTATCTATCATGCACTTTTGCCTCCTCTGAATAATTCACTCATCTATTATATATTTCTACAAAAGGTAATTTTTTCCTTTTTTATTTTATTTTATTTTATTTTTCAAATACCCTATTAAAGGATATCCAACTAGAAAAACTACAACTGCCTCACTAACAGCAATTTCAATCGCTGTTAACCAGTATGGTAATTCAAAAAGAATATGTAGATAAACACTAATTAACAGTCCATTAAATATTACAGGACTAAGGTAGGCAAAAAAACTGTCTCTATAACGATAAGTAAAATAAGCAGCAATTAACGTAGTTAAACTTCCGCCAATAATGTCTACCAATCCCAGGCCTCCAAATATATTTGATAATAATACTCCTACAAATAGAGCTGGCACTGCTTCTGGATATAAAATTGGAAGTACAGTTAAGGATTCAGATAAACGAAATTGTAAAGGTCCAAAACTAATAGGAGATAAAATATATGTAATTATAATATATAAACCAGCAATAAAAGCTCCTCTAGTCAATTTTTTTGTTTTCAATTATCTCACCTCACATAATTTATATTAACTATATTTATTAACTACAGAATAAGAATAACGATGAATAGGAGTAGGGCCATATTTTTTTAAAGCATCAATATGTTCTTTGGTTCCATATCCTTTATTACTTTTAAACCCATACACTGGATATTTGTTATCATATTTTTCAATAATTCTATCTCTTGTCACTTTAGCTATAATGGATGCTGCAGCTATTGAATTGACTTTTTCATCACCATCAATAACAGCTTTTTGAGAAATATTAACTTCTGGAATTTCTTTATTACCATCAACCAAAAGATAATCAGGTTCAAAATTAAATTTATTTAAAGCTTTTTTCATAGCTTTAAAGCTTGCCTGCTGAATATTAATTTTATCTATTATATCATTTTCAACTATTCCAATTCCAACCGCCAATGCTTTTTCTTTTATTTCTGTAAATAATTTATTTCTCTTTTTTTCTGAAAGTTTTTTAGAATCATCTAAACCTATAATCTTTTGAAATGGATCTAATAAAACAGCTGATGCAACTACCGGCCCAGCAAGAGGTCCTCTTCCGGCTTCATCAAGTCCACAAATCATTTCATGACCATCATTTTTTAATTTTGTAGTTATTTTGTTCATTTTTATCCATTTTTGCTTTAATTCTTCTTCTTTCTTCTTTTCTCTTTTAAATTTTTCAGCAAGCTTTTTAACACCTTTTCTTGAATCAGCAGCTAATTTTTCAATAATATCTTCATCAACTTTTATCTTTGAACACTTATCTTTTATCTCTTTTATTGTATATTGAGAAAGATCATCCATTTTTAATTACCACCCTCAGTAATTTCTTTTATTTCTTCAACAGTTTCTAATGATAATTTGCCAAATTCTCCTGAGCGAAAATCATTTAATATAAGTTTGCTAACTCGTTCTTTGTCTATTTTCCCTCCACTCATTAAGCAACCTCGCTTTTTACCAATTTCCAGCATTAAATCATAAGGATGAATACCTTTAGTTTCAATATCATAATTTTTTTCCAAAATAAATGGATTGATTTCCAAAATATATTTTATTAACCTATAAGCTGCTGTTTCATTATCATATCTATCAGAATCAATTGCTGCTGTAATAGCAAGTTTATAACTAGTGTTTTCATCTCCCAAATTAGGCCATAAAATTCCAGGAGTATCTAATAATCTTATGTCTTTAGTTACTTTAATCCACTGTTTCCCTCTGGTAACTCCAGGTTTATCACCTGTTTTTACTCTTCCTTTACCACCAAGAGAATTAATAAGTGCAGACTTACCAACATTGGGGATTCCAATAACCATTATTTTGGCATCTTTATTTTTTCTTCCCTTTTGTTCTGCTTTTTTTAAAAGTTTATAATGGAGATTATTAATTCTTTCCATTAAAGAAGAAATCCCTATACCTTCTTTTGAATTCAAAGCAACAGTTGGATATTCTTTTGAAAAATAATTAACCCATTCATCTGTTACTTTTTCTAAAGCTAAATCTTTTTTATTTAAAACTATAACTCTTTTTTGATTATCTAATAATTGATCAAGATCAGGGTTTCTGCTACTAAAAGGAATTCTAGCATCTAAAACTTCAATAACCATATCAACCATACTAAGATCCTCTTTTAATCTTCTCTTAGCTTTGGCCATATGTCCTGGATACCAATTTATCATATTATTCACCTCCTACCCATATAAAAGAAAGGGTGTAGGTTAAAATACCCCACCCTTTTTTTAAACTTAATCTCTTTTTTCTTTAATTCTTGAAGCTTTTCCTCTTCTCTTACGGAGATAATATAATCTTGCTCTTCTTACATCACCACGACGTACAACTTCTATATCCTGTACATTAGGTGAATGAAGGGGAAAAGTTCTTTCAACACCTACCCCATGAGATATCTTTCTTAGAGTGAAAGTTGCTTTTGCACCTTTTCCTCTTTTCTTAAGTACAGTACCTTCAAAGGGTTGAAATCTTTCTTTTCCACCTTCAACTACTTTTACTTTTAATTTCAATGTATCACCAGGACTAAATTCAGGAACTTCTTCCTTCATTTGTTCCTTTTCTATCTGTTCTATAATATTCATTTTTTACCCTCCTTTCACACAATAAAATCAAAATATAAATTAAACTTTATTCTTCCCACCAGGGAGAAGATAACAATCTATCCAATATAATTGATGCTGCACTTCTAACTGAAAGGTGATTAAATTCTCCTCGTCCATAAATTGGATTCAACATATAATCACATCTGTCCAGAGTTTCTTCAGTAAGACCCCATCCAGTACCAAAAATCAATAAATATGGTCTATCTGAACTATAAATTAAATCTCTCATTTTTGAATATGATTTTTGATTCGGAAATTCTCTTGCATCAGTAGCAACTAATATTGCTTCTTTTCCTGTTTCATTTTTGATAGCTTTTAATACATCATCAAGAGTATCTTCAATATTTAATACTGAAAATGCTTCCTGGCGATTTTCATTGTAATCTGATCCAAAACCACTGGTCCAATAGTTTTGCATTCTTTTGACCAAAGCCTGCTGTGATTCAAGGTGATTTATTACAAAATATTTATTTATATCATATGTTTTTGCAGCCCTAGAAATATCATGTAAGTCAAGATTGGTTACTGTAGTTGTAATTTTTTCACCGTTTTTATTGTATATTGGATGATGAACCAAACCTAAATATACATTAGCATCAATTCTGCTCATTATTTTCACCCTTTATTTCCTGCTTAACTTCTTTTAATAATTTTTTTTCCCTTTTTGATAGCTTCTTTTTTTCTAAAAGATCAGGTCTTCTAATTAATGTTCTTTTTAAAGCTTTCTTCAATCGCCAGCGCTTTATCCTGGCATGATGGCCACTTAACAAAACCTCTGGAACTTTCATATTTTCAAATTCTCTCGGTCTGGTGTAATGTGGATGTTCTAAAAGTCCTTCATAAAAGGAATCTTTTTTACTTGAATCTTCATCTCCCAGAACTCCATCTACCATCCTGGAAACTGCATCAACTAAAACCATAGCTGGAAGTTCTCCTCCAGTTAATACATAATCTCCAATAGAAACTTCTTCATCAACAATACTTTTTCTAACTCTTTCATCTACTCCTTCATAATGACCACAAATCAATGTAAGATTGTTATAAGAACTTAATTCTTTTACTTTTTCCTGATTAAGAGTTTTACCCTGTGGAGATAATAATACAGTGTGAACTTTTTCCCTGTTTTTTGCATTAATATCATTCCAGGCTTTATAAATAGGATTCACCTTTAGAACCATTCCAGCTCCTCCACCATAAGGAGGTTCATCAGTTGTGTTATGCTTATCCTCAGTATAATCTCGTATATTTGTGATATTTATATTAATTAATTTTTTCTCTCTAGCTCGAGACAAAATACTTGTTGAAAATGGCCCCTCAAACATCTCCGGGAAAAGAGTAAGAATATCAAAATTCATTATTTCACTCCTATATAAAAAGAAAATTAAAATTACTTATTATAAATCAAGTAATCCTGGAATTGGATCAACTATCATTAATTTTTTTTCCTCATCTATTTCGATAATTATTTCCTTGGTAGCTGGAATCATATATTCTTTCTTTTCACCTTTTATTATAAAAATATCAGTTCCACCAGTATCCTGAACCTTTTCTAAAACACCCAATTCTTTTCCCTTTTTGGTTTTAACCTTAAAACCAATTATTTCATCAATATAATATTCATTTTTTTTGAGGGGAACCATTAATTCACGAGGAATTTTAAGATAATAATCTTTTAATTCTAAAGCTTCTCCAATATTATTTATATCAGAAAATTTAATTGCGATATATTTACCATTATGGATTCGAGCAGTTTCTATTTCTTTCTCAATAATTTCTTCATCTTTTACTAAAAATACTTTATCAAGAAACTCAAATCTATTTGGGAAATCTGTTAAAGGAAAAACTCTTACTTCTCCTTTATTTCCCTGATTTTTTATTATCTGTCCGATTGTAACTAATTCCTCCATAAAATCACCGGCTTCCTCAAAATTTACTGAATATCCACTATAACTTTTTTTCCTTCTTTAGTTGCAGCTGCTTTTACTACAGTGCGAATAGCTCGGGCAATCCTGCCCTGTTTACCAATTACTTTTCCCATATCATCATCTGCTACACTCAATTCAAGTATTACTGATTTTTCTCCTTCAACTTTATTAACATGAACTTTTTCAGGTTCATCTACAATAGCTTTTGCAATATTGGTAACTAATTCTTTCATCAAAACTTAACCCCCTCTTTTTTAGGAAGACTGTTCGTGAAATTTAGACATTACTCCTGCTTCTTTAAGTAGACTTTTTACAGTACTGGAAGGTTTTGCACCATTATTTAACCACTTAAGTGCTTTTTCCTCATCTATTTCATACTCAGCAGGTTCAGCTGTTGGATTATAATATCCTAACTCTTCAATAAACTGCCCTGTAGGAGCATTTCTTGAATCAGATACAATTAAACGATATGAAGCATTTCTTTTACTACCAAATCTTTTTAATCTAATTTTTACCATTATATTCACCTCCTTTTAAAAGATATCATTTATTTTTTACCCAAAGAATGGTAAATTCATTCCACCCATTCCTCCAGGTTTTTTGCCATTGTTTAGCTGTTTCATCATTTTCTTAGTTTGTTTAAATTGTTTTAAAAGTCTATTTACTTCCTGAACTTTTCTACCACTACCCTTAGCAATCCTTTTTCTTCTACTTCCATTTATAATAGAAGGATCTAATTTTTCCTCCTGAGTCATAGAACTAATTATTGCTTCAATATGATCTAATTCTTTTTCATCAAATTGCATATTTTTCAATTGCTTGGCTCCGCCCATACCAGGCATCATACCCAGAACTTCATCAAGAGGACCCATATTTCTTACCTGGTCCATTTGATCCAAAAAATCATCTAAAGTAAAACTATTATTTCTGATTTTTTCTTCAAGTTCTTCTGCTTTTTTCTCATCTATATTTTTTTCTGCTTTTTCAATTAAACTTAATACATCTCCCATTCCTAAAATACGGGAAGACATTCTTTCTGGATAAAATGGCTCCATATCAGCTAATTTTTCACCAGTACCAACAAACTTAATTGGTTTACCTGTAACAGCTTTTATAGAAAGAGCAGCTCCACCACGAGCATCACCATCTAGCTTTGTTAAAGCCACACCATCTATTCCTAAAACATCATCAAAATTTTCGGCAACATTAACAGCATCCTGCCCGGTCATGGCATCAACTACTAATAAAATCTCATCAGGATTAATTGCTGACTTTATTTCTTTTAATTCATCCATCATTTCTTCATCTATATGCAATCTACCAGCAGTATCAAAAATTACAACATCATTTCCTTTTGAATTTGCAGAACTGACTGCACCTTTCGCAATATCACTGGGATCCTTTTTATCTCCCATACTGAATACAGGCACTTCAAGTCTATCACCTAATACCTGTAACTGTTTTATAGCTGCAGGTCTATAAATATCACCAGCTGCCAATAATGGTTGCTTCCCTTCATTTTTGAAATTTCTGGCTAACTTACCAGCAAAAGTAGTTTTACCTGCTCCCTGCAAACCAACCAACATAATAGTAGTTGGAGGATTATCAGAAAGGTTTATTTCAGCTCGAGAACCACCCATCAAGTCAGAAAGTTCATCATTTACAATCTTTATAACCTGCTGACCGGGCGTTAGGCTTTCCATAACTTCACTACCTACTGCTCTTTCTTCTATTCTTTTAATAAAGTTTTTTACAACTTTATAGTTAACATCAGCTTCTAAAAGTGCCATCTTAACTTCTCTTAGAGCACTTTTTACATCCTTTTCATTAAGTTTTCCTTTACCACTCAATTTTTTAAAAGTGTCCTGAAGTTTTTCTGCTAAACCTTCAAAAATCATTAATTAACACCCCTTTTATAGGAAATTTTTCAAATTGCTAACTTTTTCTTTTAAGTCAGTCTTTTTATCTTTATTTAACTCTAAATCATCTATTTCTATAACTAATTTTTCAATTTCTTTTTTAAATTTATTATATCTATTTATAAGTCCAATTTTTTCTTCATAATCCCTTAAAATGTCTTCACCACGATGCAGATGATCATATACACCCTGACGACTAATATCAAGTTTTTCAGAAATTTCGGCAAGAGATAAATCATGATAATAATATAGTTTCATTGCTTCCTGTTGTTTATCAGTTAATAATTCTCCATAATAATCAAATAAAAGATTAATCTCAATTGTTTTTTCTAACAAAAAAATCACCTGCAGTGTTAAGTATTTTAGCTTTACAGGTGATAGTATATCTTATTTTTAGCTATCTGTCAAGGGTTAATCAAATTTTCATAATCTTCCAACTTACTATTCTTCTGCAAATAAGGCTTCAACAAATTCCTCTGGATTGAAATTTTGTAAATCCTTAGCTGCTTCTCCTACTCCAATTAATTTTATAGGTATTCCTAATTCATTTTTAACAGCAACTACAATTCCACCTTTAGCAGTACCATCCAACTTAGTTAAAGCTATTCCATCTACATCCACAGATTCATTAAATAATTTAGCCTGAGAAATAGCATTCTGACCATTTGTAGCATCTAAAACTAATAATACCTCTACCGGAATATTCTCACCAGCTTCTTTTCCAATAACATTTCTTACTTTCTGTAACTCTTTCATTAGATTTTTTTGAGTATGCAATCTCCCGGCTGTATCTACAATTAATAAATCCATGTCTTTAGCTTTAGCTGATTGGACTGCATCATATGCCACAGCAGCAGAATCTGAACCTTCAGATTGAGCAATAACCTTTACTCCCAATCTATCTCCCCAAACCTGAAGTTGATCAATAGCTCCTGCACGAAAGGTATCACCTGCTGCTAACATTACATCCTTTCCTTTTTCCTTAAATCTTTTGGCAATTTTAGCAATGGTAGTAGTTTTACCAGAACCATTTACCCCAACTACCATTATAATATTTAATCCATCTTTTAATTCCAGCTTACCTTCTTCATCCTGGAGCATGTCTGCCAGTTCATCTTTGAATATATCATATAATTCAGCAGGTGTTTCAATATCCTTTTCATCTACAATATATTTTAGATCATCTATTAATTCCATAGTAGTATGAATTCCTACATCAGCCTGAATTAATAATTCTTCAAGCTCTTCAAAAAAATCATCATCTAAAGCTCCATCTCCTGTAAAAAGACCTGTTACCTTATCAACAAAATTACTTCTGGTTTTGTCCAGACCCTTTTTTAATCTCGCAAAAAAACCTTGATTTTTTTCTTCCTCTTTTTCTTCTTTATTACTTTTAAATAACATTCTCTACCTCCCAATATAAAAGAATAATTTCTATATCAATTAATTTAATTAAGTTCAACCTGTTTACAAAGATCTGTAAACTCCTGTGCTATTTTATATCTTCTTTTTCTTATCTTAAGTTCTTCCTCAGGTGTTTCAGCCTCAAAAAATTTCTGTTCTAAATCTTCATTTTCATCAGCTAGTTCACATAATCTATCACTAAGTTCAATTGCAGAAACTCCACGTATTTTACCTTTTTTGTTATGACCAATAGCCATAATAGGTCTCCCCCACATTCCCGGGCCAGCCATTGCATCACTCATATGCATTACACCAGTTCCACCTGGATGGGTGTGTACTATTGTCGTATTGGAAGGAATAATTTCACTATATGCTTCTCTTAAAGAAATATTACCAATATCACAATAACTTGAGGCAAGCAATCTTGGTGGAATATAACCCATTCCCCCTACTACTAAATCACTGGCCTGTATAACTCGACCATTTTCCTTGATTTCTCCAAATGCTGCTACTTCTCTGCCCTGTTCGATATTAATCGATTTATTCACAAGTTTTTGTGCAAATTCTTGATCTATACTCTTAATATTTGAGCTTTTTATTTTCCAGCATTTATTATTTTTAATTTTTTTCTTATATTTTTCTTTGTCTAGAGAAACAATTGGCAACTCTCCAGAAATATGAAGATATTTTAATTTAATTTGAGTTGATATTTTCAAAGCTTCTCTTTCTGCTTCCATAGACATCGCAGTCAAAGAATCTAATTGAGCTTTTTCTGATTTAGTAGCTAAATTAAAATTCTTTTTTTCAGGATATAATATACCGACTCCAACTGCTGAGCCATTCTTGACTCCAACTTTAATCACTGGTAAATTGAAAATATTAATTCCACCAGTATTAACTATTATACCTGATTCACCAGGATCAGTAGAAATAATAACAGCATTTTCTGGTAGTTGATTTATCATTTCTAATAAGGAACAACATTTTTTTTCAGAGACTTCTGAAAGCAATAATCGATATGGTAAACCAGAAAGACCACCATTAATTATTTTATTGTAACTTGATATATAACCATCTTTATCTAGATAGGCAATTGTTCCTACCGAACGTCCTTCACCTAATTGATTACTTCTCTCTACTAATCTATTTACAATCTCCTCAGCTATACCTTTTACTTCCTGCAAACTTTAACACCCCTAACTTTTTATATAATAATTTAAATCAATACTTCTTCTTCATTTAATCTCAAAGAAATCAATTTAGAAACACCTGATTCTTCCATTGTAACTCCATATATAGTGTCTACTTCAGTCATCATTTGTTTACTATGAGTTACTAAAATAAACTGAGCAATATTTGAATATTCTTGAAGATAATTAGCAAAACGAGCAACATTGGCATCATCCAAAGGAGCATCTATTTCATCAAGAATATAAAATGGACTTGGATTTACCTGTAAAAATGAAAATACCAGTGCTATTGCAGTTAAAGCTCTTTCTCCCCCGGATAAAAGGGATAATTTTTTCAGTTTCTTACCAGGTGGTTGAGCATTAATTTCAACACCAGTATTTAAAAGATCATTTTCATCAACCAGACTCAATTCTGCAAATCCCCCACCAAATAATTTTTGGAATATATTTTCAAACCTTTCTTTTACTTCAAAAAAGGTGTTATGAAAAAGTTCTCCCATTGTTTCCTCTATATCTGTAATAACCTCAATTATAGATTCTTTTGCTTTTCTAAGGTCTTCACTTTGTTCCCTTAAATATTCGAGTCGTTCATTTAATTCTTCATATTCCTCAACTGCCCCTAAATTAACCGGTTCTAATTTTTTTAATGATCTTTTTAATTCAGCAATTTTTTCTTTTGCATCTTTTAATTTTTTAGAATTCAAATTATAATCCAGCTTGTCTTTTATACTTATATTATATTCTTCCTCTAATCTTTCTCTTATTCTATCTAATTTATTATTTAATTTAGTAATTTTTAATTCTAATTTGTGAAATCTATCTTTACTATCACTAAGAACTTCCTGTGTTTTTTCTAATTTTTCTTCATGAGTTTTTAATAATTCTCTTTCATCTTTTAATTCTTTTTCTAAATTTTTATGTTTAGTTTCTAATTTATCTGCTTTTTTATTAAAATCTATATTACTTTTCTCTAAATTTTTCTTTTTATTTTTAAGATCATTTAATTTATTTTCAATTTCATTTATTCTATCTCGAGATTCTGATTTTTTATTAATCGTTTTTTCAATTCTATTATTCAATTCATTTTTTTCATTATTTATTGCTTCTTTATTTTGCTTCATTTCAGCTAAACTAACTTTTTTATCAGTTAAATTATTTCTAACCTCTTCAAGCTTACTTTCTTCTTTCTTTAATTTTTCTTCTTCATTTTTAATTAAATCCTTTTTCTCAAAATTTCCATCATTTATTAATTGCAATTTATCTTCTGTATCTTTTTTTTCTTTATTTAACTCTACAATATTTTTTTGAGATTTTTTAATTTTTTTATTTAAATTCTCTTTTTGATTTTCAAGTTTAATTTGGTTTTCCTGCTTTGATGTTAAGTCACTTTTTATATCATTAAGCTTTAACTCTAAATCATGATAGTTATTACGTTCAGTTTCGATTTTTTCTTTAATATTATTATATTTATTTTTGAAATCAATTCCTTTTTGAGAAATTTCATCTAATTCTTCTTTGAGCTTATTTACTTTATTTTTAAACTTTTCTATTTTTCTACTTCTTCCCAATAAATTATTCTTCTTATTAGAAGAACTACCACCACTCATTGCTCCTCCTGGAAAAATTGTATTACCGGAAAGAGTTACAATCTTAAGTTTACTATTCATTCTTTTAGAAATTTCAACTGCATTATCCATATTATCGGCAATTATTATTCTCCCAAGCAAATTATCCATTACATTTTCAAATTCAGATTCATAAGAAATCAATTCTGAACCCAGTCCCAAAAATCCAGGCATTTGTCTAATTTCTTTATCTAATGAATATTTATAACCTTTAATCATATTTAATGGAAGAAAAGTAGCCCTTCCTTTTTTACTTTGTTTTAAATATTTAATACATTTTTTTGCCACTTCATCATTTTTTACAATTATATTTTGTAATTTAGCTCCCAGTGCTGTCTCTATAGCTTTTTCATATTTTTTATTTGTATCAATTAAATCTGCTACTACTCCTTTAATCCCTTTAAATTTGTTTTCTTCCTTTAATATATTTTTTACTCCTTGATAATAACCATTATAATTTTCTTCCATATCTTCTAAAAACTCTAATTTTGAGTTTTTACTACTTATTTCATTTTTCTTGTCATTGTAATTTTCGGTTAAATTGTCCAGCTTTTTACTAATTTGATCTTTTTCTTTATTTAGCTTTTCTATTAAATTATTCTTTTTTTCTAATTTATTTAAAAATTTATCTTTTTTAGCTTTTAAATTAGTAATTTTTTCATTTACTTCATTTAATTCTTTATTTACGGTTTTCTTTTCGTCTTTCATTTCAGCAATATTTTTTTGAGTAGAACTTATTTTTTCTTTTAATTTTTCGTTTTTTCGATCTAAATCTCTCAATTCACCATTTTCATCAAGAAGATTATTTCTTAGTTTATTTATTTTTTCTTTTTTATTTTCTACAATATCTTTTCTTTCGTTAAATAAATCTTTTTGTTCTTCAACTTCTTTTTTTATTTCATTATAATCATTTTCTGCCTTTTTAAGTTTATTTTTTATTTTACTTTTTTTATTTTCTAAATCAGTGACTTCCTGATTTAAATTTTCCAACCTATTTTGCTGGTTATTCTTTTCTCTCTTTAAATTTTTCTTTCTTTCAGCCAAAATTTTCAAATTATTATTAATTTCTTCAATTTTTGCCTGCATTTTATGAAATTTTTCTCTTTTTACCTCATAATCATTTTGTAATTCATCTACAATTTCTCTTTTATTTTGTACTGTTTCAGAAATTTTATTTTTTTCTTTTTCTTTTCTCTCAATCTTCTTTTCAATATCTTTTTTTTCTTTAAGATTCTTATTTAATTTTTCTTCATATTCATTCCATCTATTCATCAAATATGTTGTTTCGATTTCTTTTAATTCACTATATATTCTCTTATACTTTTTAGCTTTTTCAGCAGATTTTTTAAGAGATTTAACCTGTTTTTCTAATTCACTAATTAAATCCTGAACTCTATTTAAATTTTTGTTTGTTTTATCCAGTCTTCTTTCAGCTTCTTCTTTACGAGCTTTATGTTTACTTATTCCTGCAGCCTCTTCAAAAAGTTCTCTTAACTTTTCTGGTCTGCTATTGATAATAGAATCAATTTTTCCCTGACCAATTATTGAATATGTATCATTACCTAAACCAGTATCAAGTATAAGGTCTTTTATATCTTTTAATCTACATACAGATCCATTTAAAAGGTAATCACTTTCTCCTTCATTATTTACTTTTCTACCTATTTTAACTTCATCTTTATCAATATCTAAAACTCTGTTCTTATTATTTAAATATAAAGTAACACTTGCTTTATTTAATGCCTTTTTGTCTTCACTACCAGCAAATATTATATCTGACATTCTACTTCCTCTTAAAGTCTTAGCACTCTGTTCTCCAAGAACCCAACGAACAGCATCTACAATATTACTCTTACCACTGCCATTAGGACCCACAATTGCTGTTAAAGGAGATTCAAAACTTATAGTAGTTTTTTGTGCAAAAGATTTGAAACCTTTTATATCTATCTTTTTTAAAAACATATATTTCCTCCACCTTATTCAACATTAATTACCTCTATCTATAATATTTTATCACATATCAACTAAAAAACAAGAGAAAAACCTATCCATTTAAGGATAGGTTTAACTATAACTTAATACAAATTATTATTTTTTTAAATTAAATCTATCTTGGTTCTACAACAAACCTTATAGCTGTACGTTCTTCATCATCAATCTCAATTTCAGTAAAAGCAGGAATCATAATAAGATCCATACCATTAGGTGCAACATAGCCTCTAGAAATAGCAATAGCTTTAACTGCCTGATTAACTGCTCCAGCTCCAATTGCCTGAATTTCTGCCTTTTTTTCTTCGCGAAGCACTGCTGCTAAAGCTCCTGCAACTGATTTTGGATCGGAATTAGATGAAACCTTTAATACTTCCATTTTTAGTTATTCCTCCTTTGAAAATTGTTTTGCATGTTAATTATTATTTAAATTACTTAAATGATAGCCTTTATACTTTAAATATTCTGTATATTTAAAAAAATTCCTGCAAATATAATTAATTCTTCATATCCTGCAGTTTTTTTAGCTCTTTAGTAGTAAGTTTCCTGTAATTACCTGCTTTTAATCCATCTAAATTAAGATGGGCAAAAGAAATCCTTTTCAATTTTTCAACAGGATTAGAAATTTTTTCACACATTCTCCTTACCTGTCTATTTCGACCTTCATGAATTGTTATTGTAAATTTTGTGGAAACAGAATTTCTTTCTTTTAATTCAGTTTTTGCCGGGGCAGTCATCCCATCTGAAAGTTTAATACCTTTTTCTAATTTATTTAATTTATTATCATCTACATAACCTTTAGCTTCAACTAAATAGGTTTTTTCTATCTCATGTGAAGGATGAGTTAGAATATATGTTAATTCTCCATCATTAGTTAATAATAAAAGTCCACTGGTATTGTAATCCAGTCTACCTACTGGATAAATACGTTGTTTAATACTATCTATAAGATCAAGAACAGTTTTTCGACCACGAGGATCATCAACAGTAGTTACATAACCAACTGGCTTATATAAAAGTAAATAAACCTGTTTTTCTTTACTAATCACTTCACCATCAACTATTATTTCATCAGTTTCAGGGTCTACCTTAAAACCCATTTCAGTAACTGTTGAGCCATTCACTTTCACTCGGCCCTGTTTAATAATATCTTCAGATTTTCTTCTTGATGCTACTCCTGCATGAGCCATTACTTTTTGCAATCTATCATCTGCCAAATTAATACCCTCCATATTGAAATTAATTATTATCACTATATTTATCTTTATTATTTTTACCGTCCTCTAGTGGAGGTAATTCAGAAAGATCTGTTATATCAAAATGCTCCAAAAATTCATCTGTAGTTCCATACAAAATTGGATTCCCTATACTATCTTTTCTGCCAAGTTCTTTTATTAAATTATATTTACTTAAAGTGAACAATGTTTTTTCTGCTTTTACTCCTCTTATTTCCTCTATTTCTGATCTGGTTACAGGTTGTTTATAGGCTATAATTGATAAAGTCTCCAGAGCAGCACTACTTAATTTAAATTCTCGTTCTTTTTCATAATATTTACTTATAAATGATGCCATTTGACTTTTAGTTTTAAAAATATATTTATCATCATACTCCTTTAAAATTATTCCATGTTCTTTTTTACTATATTTTTTTCTTAATTTATCAATACATTTTCTGCATTCTCTTTTATTTAAATCTACTGCATTTGAAATAACTTTAATAGGCATTGGTTCTTCTGCAGCAAAAATAAAAGCTTCAACTCTGGCTAAATCAATTTCTTCCATTAAACCACCTGCTTTCTATCAATTATTTTCATTTCTGAAAATAATTTATCCTGATATATTTCAACTTTTCTTAGACGAACAAGCTCTAAAAGACTTAATAAAGTCACTACTATCTCCAAAATATCATCCTTATTATATAAAAGATCTTTAAATCTTACACCTTCAGGATGTCTTTTTACTATTTTATTAATATCATCTCTTTTTTCTTCTACATCTAATCGATCAGAATTAATATGATCCATTTCTGAATAATGAGGATCTTCTTTTTCCTCATTATCTTCTTTATTTGCTTTTAAGGCTATTTGGTAAAGATTTTTGAACTCTTTTAAGGAAATATCAATATTTAATTTCCCTTCTCCTTTTATCAATTCCTTTTCTGGAGGAATTCGATAGGTGCGAGCAGCTTTATCTAAGTATAATTCCAGTTCTACAGCAATATTTTTAAAAAGTTCATATTCTTCTAATCTTTGAACCAGATCAGATTCATCTTCATCATCTTCTTCATTTTGATTTGGAAGAAGAAGACGAGCTTTTATTTCCAAAAGCTCACTTGCTAAAACCATAAATTCACTTGCCTGATCTAAATTAAATTTATTTAATTTTTTTATGTGATAAAGATATTCTTCAGTTATCTTAGCTAGTGATATTTCACTTATCTCAATTTGATTTTTCTTAACAAGTTTATATAATAAATCAAGTGGTCCCTGAAAATCACCAGCCTGAATTTCGTATTCCATACAATTCTCTCCTTTTAATATACAAGTATCTGCAATAAAAAATTAATAATAGGACCAATGATATTCCAGATTATTCCTGTATATAAAAGAATAATCAAAACAACCATTCCTGCAGGTCCTTCTAATTTATTAAAATATTGATCAAATTTAGCTGGTAAAAAACCTCTTAATATTTTAGAACCATCTAAAGGAGGAATAGGAATTAAGTTAAAAAATGCTAAACTTAAATTTATCATAATAGCCATTACTAAAAATTGTAATAACAAGTTTACAAAATTTCCTCCAAAACCTCTTAATGAATATTGACTAAAGTTTAATATCAATTTAATTGTGGCTGAAAATAACAAAGCAAGCATAAAATTGGCTCCTGGTCCTGCAATGCCAACAATCATCATTCCTTTACGAGGATTTTTATAATAATTAGGATTTATTGGTACAGGTTTAGCCCAGCCAAATCTTCTGGTTATTAATAAAACCAGACTACCAATAGGATCTAAATGGGCAAGTGGATTTAAAGTTAATCTACCATTAATTTTTGGGGTAGGATCTCCTAATTTATAGGAAGCATATCCATGCAAAAACTCATGAAAAGATAATGAAATCAATAATATTGGTATTAAAAAAATCAATTGTTGTATTAATTGCAATTTATTTTATCACTCCATTCTTTTATTTATTAAATTACTTACAAACTCTCTTTCTTCCTCTTCAGTTTCAATTTCCTTATTTAATTTTTTTTGCCATACTTTTTGTAAAATTTCTTTTATCTCTGGCCCTGGCTTAACACCCATTTCAATAAGATCATGGCCATCAATATTAATATTTACATGTCTTAGTTCATCATAATATAAATCTACATTTTCTTTTAATTTTTCATTTTTAGTTACTGCCATCACATATAGTAACTCTTCTTTTTTGATATTACTAATAATTTTAGTTAGCTTAACTTTATTTAATTCTTTACCTAATTTATTAACAATTTTATCAACATCTATATTAAAAATTTCTCTTTCTTTTGCATTCAGATTTAGTTCTGTATATTTTTCAGCTGGCATATTATTAAAGAAAATGGCCATAAATAATAATTCTTTATTAACATTATATCCTAACTTTTTATATTTTTTCATATAATTTTTTATGTTCAAGAAAGTTTCTCTATAATCTTCTTTAAATTCAAAGTTATTATCAATCAATTTGAATATCGGAAATTCTTCAATATAATTTAAAGAATTTTCATCAAATCTTCCTTCAAAAAGAATCTTTATTTCTTTAAATACTCTGGCTGAAGATAATTCACTAAAATCTCCTAATTTTAAAGCCTCTTTTATTAATTTTTTAGTTTCATCTTCAAAAGTAAAATCAAGATCCAGCGCTAATCTGACTCCTCTAATAATTCTGGTTGGATCATCTAAAAAACTAAATCTGTGTAAAGCTTTTAATTGTCTTTTTTCTAAATCTTCCCGGGCATTAAAAAAATCGTATAATTTTCCCCAATCTTTTGGATTCAAAGAAAGGGCTAGAGCATTAACTGTATAATCTCTTCTGAATAAATCTTCTAAAATATTAGTTTTTTCTACTCGAGGTAGGGCTCCTGAATTTAAATACTCTTCTTTTCTACTGGTAGCAAAATCTATACTAAATTTTGAGTTTAAATTTATAGTAGCAGTTCCAAATTGATCATTGTAATTTATTTTTACATCTATTTCTTTGGAAAAATGATCTAAAAATCCTTTTAAATCTCCTTCTAATACAAGATCAAGATCATAATTTTCTCTCCCTAACATTATATCTCTTATCATACCACCAATTAAGTATAATTTACTATTTTCTTTTTCAGCAATCTGTCCAGCTTTTTTTAATAAATTTAATATTCTTTCAGGAAAAAATTCTAATTTAGTTTTTATATCAATTACTTTTCTTTTAATACTAACTAAACTGCTTCCATAACGATTTTGATATTGATGGGGAGTTTCTTTTTCAAAATAAGAACCTAAAATATCACTTCTAGTTACAATCCCAACTAATTTTTTATCTTTAATTACAGGTAATCTTCCAATATTATATTTTACCATTAATTCCTGAGCATTTTTAATTGAATCATCATAATTAATAGTAATTACATTTTTAGACATATAACCCTTTACCGGTGCATGCATTAAATTATGACCTTTTACTTTATCTAAATCTCTTCGAGAAAAAATTCCACTTATTCTTTTTCCATTACAAACAACAACTCCATTATGCCCATATTTTTCCATAAACTTTTGAGCTTCTTTAATAGTTGTATCAGGAGAAATAGTTCTGACAGGAGTTGACATTATTGAATTTATTCTTTCAAGTGGTTCTATGTTATTTTCAATTGTATTTATTAATTTATCTTTTGCTTCAGATATATCAGCATTTAATTGAGCAGCTCCAGCTCCTTGATGTCCTCCTCCTCCCATCAATTTGCATATTTTACCAACATCTACTGCATCATCATTACTTCTTGCTATCAATTGAAGTTTCTTACCCATTTTTACTAATACAAAAACAGACTTTAAATTATAAATATCTTTTAATTTTTCAGTAATATTATTTAAACCAGTAACATATTTCTCTTGTTCATAGGAAAATATATTAATTTCTATACCATCAATTTCTATAATATTTCTATTTTCAAGTAAATTATCTAATATTTTTTGTTGTTCTGCATTTAAAGCTTCTTCTAAAAATTGTCTAATTATTTCTAAATTAGCGCCATATTCTAATAAATATGATACAGCTTTAACATCTTTAGCCCTAGTCATATCATAAGTAAGTGACCCTGTATCTGCATAGATACCAAGAGCACAAATCGTTGCTTCGAGAGGATTTAACTCAATTCCTTTTTCTATTATTTCTTCTATTAAAATAGTAACTGAGGCACCAACTTTTTGACTATAATCATAATTAATCCAGTCTTTTGGAGAATGAGGATGATGATCATAAACAATAACTTCTATTTCATCTAAATTTAATTTCTTACTTAGCTCTCCTAAAGCAGATTTTTCAGCAGTATCAACAATTACAACTTTAGAAACTTTAGTTATATCTATATCACTTAGATATAAAATCTCAACCTCATCTTTATATAATGCCATAAAATCTTTGACTGGATCCTGAACTCTTCCTGGAAAGACAGCTTTAGCTTCAGGATATAATTTTTTGGCAGCTACCATAGCTGCCAACCCATCGAAATCTGTGTGTTGATGTCCAACTATTATTTCCACTTTTCTACCTCCAAATTATTTTCCTTTATATCTTCAGCTATCTTTTTTATTCTTCTTAATCTATGATTAACACCTGATTTTGAAATTCCAATCATTTCTCCTAATTCTTTTAAACTTGCAAAAGGATTTTCTTTTCGTAATTCAGCAATTTCCTGTAAACTGCTACTCACTTTATTTAATCCTATTGTTCTATTTATAAATTCAATATTTTCCAATTGCTTTTGAGCAGCAATAGCTGTTCTACTTAAATTAGCTGTTTCAAGATTAACTTTTCGATTTACTTCATTTTTTACTTCTTTTAATATTCTAGTATTTTCAATTTTTAATTGAGTACTTTTTGCTCCTATTAAATTCAAGATTTTTATAATATCTTCAGCTTTCTTGATATAAAGAGAATAATTTTCTTTTCTTTTTCTCATTTTTATATCAATATCTATTTTATTAAATAATTCTATAAGTTCTTCAGCATAATCTTCATATTTAACAAAAAATTCTAAATGATATTCACTATTAGGATCAGCCAACATTCCTGTAGCTAGAAAAAGTCCCTTTAAATAAGCTTTACGACAACTTTGTTTTTTTAAAAATTCACTTTTTATACTGTGATTAAAACTAAAATTTTCATCTATTAGACCTATTTCAATCAATAAATCTTTAATACCTTCCTGGGGAGGTATATTAATTATATAATAATTCCCTTTATCAAAACTGCTTTTTTTACCAACTCTTATCTCAGTCTTAAAATTATATTTTTCCTTCAGCAATTTATATAATTCACGAGCGACAACAGCCTTTTGACTTACCATTTTTAAACCTGTTTTATGATTGGCAATTTGCAAACTTCCTTCTACTTTTATAATAGCAGCTAATTCAGCCAAATGACAATCTTCTTCTGAATTTTTTTCTCTTGTAATTTCATTTCTAACCTGATCTGAAAATGACATATAATTCCCTTTCTAATTTAGATTTATTCCTGATTAAATTTTAACACAATACTGGATTATAATCAAAAAAATAAAACAGCCCTTTTAAATAATTCTGGACTGTTTTAATAATACTATATTTATTTTACTTTGACTAATTTTTCATTATCACAGGGTTCTCGACCAACTTTGCTCATATCTATCCATTCTCCACCTTTTTTTACTCTTACAACATCAGCAGTAAAATCAGTATTGGTTCCTTCCGCTGAACTGTTTGAAAGCAGCCAGCTTCCTATACCATATATATCCACAGGAACTTGAGATTTTTCAAATCTTTTTATCTTTTCTGGTTTAAAACCACCTGTTGCTATAATTTTAACATTTTCACAGTATTTTTTAGCTCTTTTTCTTTCTTCTCCTCTTAAATTCCATTCTTTATAGGC
>DATFIM010000050.1 GCA_035270125.1 Halanaerobiales bacterium
CGTTCGTCCTGAGCCAGGATCAAACTCTCCTTATAAAAGTTGTGAGTTTGAGCTTTTGGCTCTTAATCATTAATTGAAATTAACGTTGGCTTGCTGTTCACTTTTCAAGGTTCTCTTGTTTTAAAAAAGCGCGTAAAAAACGGCGCTTCATAATTTGACACATTAATCATCATATCATCTAATCTTTGTTTTGTCAAGGTTATTTTCCCTTATATTTAGCCTCTTTTTTACTGGCTTTTAAGGGCTGCTCCTTAACGCGACAATTTATACTGTATCATTTTTATCTGCCTCTGTCAAGGGCTCTTTTGAAAAATTTATCTTTTTTTGTCGCCCTTCTTTTTCAGCGACATTTCATACTGTATCATTTGTCTGACCTTTTGTCAAGAGTTTAAAGAAAAAAAGAGAAACCTTATTTTTTAACAAGGTTTCTCTTTAAATTATAATTCATTTTACTTTATTTTTTAATTTATTTTTTATTTTTCTCATTTTCTACTTCTTTATTTTCTTCATCTTCTTTTTCATCATTTTTTTCATCCAGTTCTTCATCACTATCTTTTTCCTCGCTTTTTTCTATGCGTGCCAGGGAAACAACTTTATCTTCTTTATCTAAATTCATTACTTTAACTCCCTGAGTATTTCTACCAGTTGTAGATATTTCCTCAATATGAGTTCTGATCATAATACCACTTTCACTAATAACTAAGAGTTCATGGTCATCATTTACTACTTTAATGCCTGCTAAAAGTCCATTCTTTTCTTTTACATTTAAAGTAATAAGCCCTTTTCCACCTCTTGTCTGTAATCTATAATTTTTAAGAGGTGTTTTCTTTCCATAACCTCTTTCAGTTATTACTAATAAATCTTCTCCTTCTTTATCTACTCCTAAACCAACTACATAATCTTCATCTCCTAGGTCTATAGCTTTTACTCCATAAGAGGCTCTAGAAGTAGATCTAACATCTTTTTCATTAAAGTGAATGGCTTTACCTTGATGGGTTGCAATTATAACATTACCATTTCCATCAGTAAATTTAACATCAATTAATTCATCTTCTTCTCTTAATTTAATTCCTTTTAGACCAGTGTAATTTGTTTTATAATCTATTAAAGGAGTTTTCTTAATAAGACCATTTTTAGTAGACATTATTAAGTTTCTTTTTTCATCAAATTCTTTAACCGGTATTACAGAAGTTATTCTTTCCTCTTTATCAAGATCAAGTAAATTAATAATTGGTGTTCCTCTTGCCTGTCTTCCGGCTTCTGGAATCTGATAACCTTTTAATCTATATACTTTTCCCTTATTGGTAAAGAAAAGGAAATAATGATGAGTAGAAGTAGTGAAAATATCTGCTACAAAATCTTCATCTTTAGTTTTTATACCAATTACACCTTTTCCACCTCTTCTTTGACTACGATAAATATCTAAAGGCATCCTTTTGATATAATCATCATGGGTCATAGCAACAACAATTTGTTCTTCTTCAATAAGGTCTTCCATTTCTAAATCAACATACTTAGCTTTTAGAATATCTGTTCTTCTTTGATCATTATATTTTTCTTTGATATTTAAAATTTCTTCTTTTATGATATTTAAAAGTTTATCTTCATCATTTAAAATACTTTTGTAATATTTAATTTTTTCTTTGAGATCACTATATTCTTCTTCTATTTTATCTCTTTCTAAACCAGTTAAGCTCTGGAGTCTCATTCTTAAAATGGCATTTGCCTGTTTTTCTGTTAATTCATAATCAGTCATTAATCCTTCGCGAGCTGTAGAAACATCTGGAGCATTTTTTATAAATTCTACTATTTCATCTATATTACTTAAAGCAATTCTATAACCTTCTAGAATATGAGCTCTTGCTTCTGCTTTATTTAAATCATATTTAGTTCTTCTAGTTATAACATCTTTTTGATGTTCTAGATAATGTTCTAAAATTTCTTTTAAATTTAAAGTTACAGGCTGTCCATCAACTAAAGCAAGCATTATCATACTGAAAGTAACCTGCATTCTGGTGTGTTTAAATAATCTATTTAAAACTATTTTTGGGGTAGCACTTCTTTTTAATTCAATTACTGCTCTCATTCCATCTCTATCTGATTCATCTCTAAGATCACTTATACCATCTATTTTATCATTTTTTACTAAATTAGCTATTTTTTCTATTAATCTTGCTTTATTTACCTGATAGGGTAGTTCATCAATGATAATTCTCGAAGTTCCATTATCAAATTCTTCTATTCTTGTTTTAGCTCTTAATTTTATTTTACCTCGACCTGTTTTATAGGCTTTATATATACTTGTTTTTCCCATTATATATCCACCAGTTGGGAAATCAGGACCTTTAATAGATTTCATTAGTTCTTCTATTTCTACTTCCGGGTTATCAATTAATTTTATTACTCCATCAACTACTTCTCCTAAATTATGAGGAGGAATACTGGTTGACATACCAACTGCAATCCCCGAACTTCCATTTACTAATAAATTAGGGACTTTAGCAGGTAAAACTGATGGTTCCTGCAAAGAATCATCAAAGTTTGAATCAAAATCTATTGTCCCTTTTCCTATATCTTCTAGCATTTCTGTGGCCATTTTAGACATTCTTGCCTCAGTATAACGCATAGCAGCAGCAGAATCCCCATCAACTGAACCAAAGTTACCATGTCCATCTATTAATGGATAACGATAAGAAAAATCCTGAGCCATTCTAACCATAGAATTATAAACTGCTGTATCACCATGAGGGTGATATTTACCTAGAACTTCTCCCACAATCCTGGCAGATTTTTTATGTGATTTATTAGGTGTTATTCCTAAATCATGCATAGCATATAAAATTCTGCGATGAACTGGTTTTAACCCATCTCTAACATCAGGAAGAGCTCTACTTACTATAACACTCATTGAATAATCAAGATATGCACTTTTCATTTCATCGTCTATATCAACATTTTTAACTCTATCTGCGATTTTAGCCATTTAAACTAAACACCTGCCTTATAATTACATTTTGCTTTATTATATATCAAGATTTTCCACTTCATGAGCATGATTTTGAATAAACTCTCTTCTCGGTTGTACTTTATCCCCCATTAAGGTGGTAAAAGTTTCATCAGCAAGAATTGCATCTTCAATTTGAACTTTAAGAACCACTCTTTCTTCAGGATTCATAGTAGTATCCCAAAGTTGTCCAGGATTCATTTCTCCTAAACCCTTATATCTCTGTAAAGAAATATTTTTTCTTCCCATTTCATCTAAGAGTTTATTTAAACTTTTATCATTATAGGCATATACCTCTTTTCTCCCCTTTTTCAATTTGTAAAGTGGAGGTTGAGCAATATAAATATAACCCTGTTCAATTAATGGTCTCATATATCGATAAAAGAAAGTTAATAATAGAGTTCTAATATGAGCTCCATCTACATCTGCATCAGTCATAATAATTATTTTACCATAACGGGCTTTAGATAAATCAAATTCATCTGCAACTCCTGTACCAATAGCTGTAATTAAAGCTCTAATTTCATTATTATTTAAAATTTTATTTAATCTTGATTTTTCCACATTAAGAATTTTTCCTTTTAAAGGTAATATAGCCTGAAATTTTCTATCTCTACCTTGTTTTGCTGATCCACCGGCAGAATCACCCTCAACTATATATAATTCTGTTTCTTCAGTATCTTTTGAAGAACAATCAGATAATTTACCAGGTAAAGCAGTACTTGTTAAAGCACTTTTTCTTCTGGTTAAATCTCTAGCTTTTCTAGCTGCCTTTCTTGCTCTTGCAGCACTAATTGCCTTATTAACTATTACTTTTCCAATTTTAGGATTTTCTTCTAAATATGTTTTTAAATTACTGGAAAGAGTAGAATCCACATATCCTCTCATTTCACTATTACCAAGTTTGGTTTTAGTTTGACCTTCAAATTGCGGATCTTCTAGTTTAACACTAATAATAGCAGTTAATCCTTCACGTATATCTTTACCTTTTAGATTATCATCATCTTCTTTTAAAAATCCTTTTTTACGTGCATAATCATTTACAGTTCTTGTTAATGCACTTTTAAACCCACTTAAATGAGTTCCACCTTCTTTAGTATTAATATTATTAGCAAAAGCAAAAATACTATTATTATAACCATCATGGTATTGAATAGCTATCTCTACATTTCCTTCTTTTCCTTCATTTTCGATAAAAATAGGATTTGGATAAAGTGATTTTTTATTTTTATTTAAATAATTAACAAAAGAAACAATCCCACCTTCATAGTGAAATTCATCTCTTTTAAGTTCTTCTCCTCTTCTATCTTCAAATACAATTTTTAGCCCTTTATTTAAAAAAGCAAGTTCTTTTAACCTTTGAGAAATATTTTTATATTTAAAATTAAGAGTTTCAAAAATATCTGGATCAGGTTTGAAAGATATTTTAGTACCAGTAACTTCATTGCCTTCTCCTATTGCTTTCAATTCAGTTGTTGGTACTCCTCTTTCATATTTTTGTCTATATAATTTACCATCTTCCCAATTAATTTCAACTTCTAACCATTCAGTTAGGGCATTAACAACAGATACTCCAACTCCATGTAAACCACCAGATACTTTATATCCTTCTCCACCAAATTTACCACCTGCATGAAGAGTAGTCATTACCACTTCTACTGCCGGTTTGTTTACTTTTGGATGAGTATCTATAGGAATACCTCTTCCATTATCAACTACAGTTACTATATTTCCTTTTTCAATAATAACATTAATTTGATCACAATGTCCCTGCATAGCTTCGTCTATACTATTATCTACAACTTCATAAACAAGATGATGTAATCCTTCTTGTGAAGTTGATCCAATATACATTCCTGGTCTTTTTCTAACAGCTTCTAGTCCTTCTAAAACCTGTATATGTTCTGCATTGTATTGTCCTTCACTTTTTAATTCCATATTAAAATACCCTACCATTTTTAGCTATCGGTCTTTTCATTCTTTTAGCCAATGTTTTTGAAGAAATCATTGAGAGGTAGATTGTTTCTCCAGTGAGCACAAAAGATTTTGCTTCACCTTCTGAATAATCAACTATAAAGCCCTCTTCTTCTGAAATATCTAAAAATTCCTGAGTAGTATCAGAATCTGTAGTTGCTTCTAAATCACCTATTAGAACTACTTCATTTTCTGGTAACATATGTCCTTTACCAAGATGTAAAAACATTAAAACAATCACCTTCCTTTTTCTATCTTTCCCTCTTTTACAATAAATACTTGTTCTTTATCCGGTGAAAATTTACTAATATCATTAAGATCTGTAGAAGTTATAAAAGTTTGTATTTTATCAGTTATTGTTTTTAATAGTGTATTTCTTCTTTTTTTATCAAGCTCAGAAAAAACATCATCAAGTAAAAGCACCGGGTATTCCCCGGTTTCAGATTTCATAAATTCTAATTCTGCAAGTTTTAAAGCAAGAGCAACAGTTCTCTGTTGACCTTGAGAAGCATATCTTCTTACATCAATATCATTAATTTCCAATTTTAAATCTGCTCTATGTGGACCAAATAGGGTATACCCTCTCTTAATTTCTTTTTTTCTTTTTTTCTTTAAATTATCTTTAAAAATATCTTTTATTTCATTATTTTTTATATTTCCTTTAAGACTTGTTTCATAAGAAATACTTAAATTTTCTTGACCATTAGTAATTTGTCTTTGGGCCAATCTAGCTAAAATTTTCAGTTTATCTATGACAGCTAAACGCTTACTAATAATTTTACTTCCAATTTCAACTAATTGTTCATCCCATATTTCAAGCATATTAATTTTTTCTTTATTTCTTTTTTCTTTTATTTCTTTTAATAAATTATTTCTTTGTTTTAAAACATGATTGTATTTATTTAATAAATGATGATAATAAGAATTAACCTGTGATACTTCTATATTTAAAAATTCTCTTCTATTTTGAGGACTGCCTTTAACTAATTTTAAATCTTCTGGAGAAAATAAAACAACATTAAGATTTCCCATTAAATCAGAAACTTTGTCTAGAGGTGTGTTATTTATTTTTATAGTTTTTTTACTTCCCTCTAGAAGCAAAGAAATTTTAAGTTTATAATCTCTTTTTTTAAGCATAATTTGAACCAGGGCATTATTTTCATTCCAATTAACCATTTCTCTATCAATATTTGTACGATGAGATCTTGCTGTTCCAAGTAAATAAATTGATTCTAAAAAATTAGTTTTACCCTGACCATTATTACCAATAAAAAAATTAAGGTTTTTATTTAAATCAAAATTGATATTATTTAAATTTCTAAAATTTTTAAGAAGAATTTTTTCAAGATACATATATATTACCTGCTTATTATATAACTTTTATTTTCATTTTTCAATTTTACTTTATCACCTTCAGCTAATTTCTTGCCTCTCTTATATTCTATTTCTCCATTAACCATTACTTTTCCTTCCTGAATTAAGGATTTAGCTTCTCCACCTGTAGCTACTAAGTTTGCCCATTTTAAAAATTGATCTAAATTTATTGTTTCAGTTTTAATTTTTATTTTTTCTGACATATAAAACATCCTTTCAAAATATATTTAGTCTGATCTAACTGGCATGATTAAATAAATATAATTATCATTATCTACTTTTTTCAAAGTAAATGGATTTAATGGTCCAATTAATTCTAAGGTAACTTTATCGTCATCAATTATTTTTAATACATCTAATAAATAACCAGCATCAATTGTTATTTTTTGATCCGGTCCTTCAACATCAATATTTATTTCCTCATGTGCATAACCCTGTTCAGAATTAGCAGAATTTATAATTAGTTTATTATCTTTAATTTTTAAGTTTAATACATTGGAATCCATTTTTGCTATTAAAGATGCTCTTTTAACAGCATTTTGCAATGGTTTTTTATCAACAAAAACTTTTGTATTATACTTATCAGGCATAACCTGTCTGTAATTTGGAAATTTACCTTCAATTAATCTAGAAATAATGGTTATATCTTGAAAATTAAATTTTATGTAATTTGAATCAACAAATATTTCAACTTTTTCACCATCTAATAATCTTGTTAATTCATTTAATGTTTTTGAAGGTAATATTATTTCTATTTCTTCTTTTTTTTCAAAATTAAAGTCAGTTTCCATTCTGCTATAAGCTAATCTATAAGTATTTGTAGAAACCATTATAATTTCATTTTCGTTTATATTAAATAAAGAACCAGTTAAAGCAGGTTGTGTTTCATCATTTGAAGTAGAAAATTCTACTTCTCTAATTAGTTTTTTAAGATCTTCTGTTGCTAAAGTAAAGTTTTCTGGGACATTTATTTCTGGTAATTGTGGATATTCATCAGGATCATATCCTTTTAGATTAAATTTAGAATTACTACAACTAAGATTTATTTGATAATTATCTAAATCGACATCAAAATTTATTTTTTCTTTTGGTAATTCTCTGACTAGTTGTGTAAAAGAATTAGCTGGAATAACTATTGAACCTTCTTCTTTTATATCTGCATTAATATAATGTTCTATTCCTAATTCTAAATCAGTTCCAATTAAATGTAATCCTTTATCTTTTTTAGCTTCTAAATATATTCCAGTTAATATGGGCATTGTTTGTTTATTTGCAACTGCTTTTTGTACAATCTGAATTCCTTCATATAAATCTTTTTGTTCAATTTGAAACTTCATAATAAGACACCTCCATAGAATTTTTATCTTTTTTGTTGAAAGCTTTATCCACATTTTAAAAGTGCAATTTATTATATATTTTTTATATTTAATATAGTAGTAGTAGTAATAGGGGCTGTTAATATGTTAAAAACTAGGTTTAAGCTTGATATGATAAAGATATGCCTGTAGATAAAGTGTTTAAAAGTCTTATTGAGTTATTAACATCTTAACAACAAAAAATTATTCACATTTTTTCCACATGTTATCAACTTTGTTTTACACAGCCATTTATCCTCTTTTTATTTTACTTTTTAATTTTTTTATAGTTTTCTGGAAATCAATATCATTTTCGAATTTTTCTTTTATTTTATTATGAGAATGAATTACTGTTGTATGATCTCTTCCTCCAAATTCATCTCCAATTTGTGGTAAAGAGGATTCAGTCATATTTCTTGCTAAATACATTGCTATTTGTCTTGGAAAAACAATATTTTGTGTTCTTTTCTTTGATTCCATTTCTTTAACTTCAATTTTATAGTAATTTGCAACTTCTTTTTTAATTAAATCAATAGTTACTTCTCGTGGAGAATTATTGTCTTTATCAACTAAATCTTTTAAAGCTTCTTCTGCTAATTCAATGTCAATTTCTTTATTTACCAATGAGGAATATGCTATTACTTTAATTAAAGCTCCTTCTAATTCCCTTATATTTGATTGAATTTTATTTGCTATATTAATAATAACTTCATTTGGAATTTCTAAATCTTCCATATCAGCTTTTTTTCTAAGTATTGCTATTCTTGTTTCTAAATCTGGTTTTTGAATATCAGTTATTAATCCCCATTCAAATCTTGATCTTAGTCTTTCTTCTAAGGTGGGAATTTCTTTTGGAGGTCTATCACTAGAAATAATAAGTTGTCTATTTGCTTCATGTAAAGAATTAAAGGTATGGAAAAATTCTTCCTGAGTTCTTTCTTTATCAGCTAAAAATTGAATATCATCTACAAGTAAAATATCGATATTACGATATTTATTTCTAAAATCAGCAGTACTATCATCTTTAATTGCATTAATTAATTCATTTGTAAAAGTTTCTGAAGAAACATACATCACTTTATTATTTGGATTATGTTCAAGAATAAAGTGAGCTATAGCCTGCATTAAGTGGGTTTTACCTAATCCAACATCACCATAGATAAATAAAGGGTTGTATGCTTTAGCTGGTGCTTCAGCAACTGCTAAAGAAGCTGCATGAGCAAAACGGTTACTATTACCTACTACAAAAGTATCAAATGTATATTTAGGATTTAATCCATTATCCAAATGTATATTTTTTTCTTCAGTTTCTTTGACCTGCTGAGGTTCTTTTTTATTTTTTTCTTCATTTTCATTATCATTTTCTTTATTCAATTTTTTTTCTTCTATTTCTTCTGGAGTTAATAAAACAATTCCCCAGTCATTGCCAGTTAATTCATTAATAATTTCTTGAATTAAATCAATATATCTTGTTTCTATCCAATCTTTGATAAAATCATTTGGAGCTTTGATAATTAATTGATTATTATCATCTACTTTTAGTGGTTCAGTATTTGAAAACCAGGTTTTAAAACTTGGATCACTTAATTTTTCCTTAATATTATTTAAAGTTTCTTGCCAAATATGTTCTAATTCTTCCTGTGAAAAGGGCATAAAAATACCTCCTAAAAAATTACTTTATATAAATAAATGATGTAAAAAAATATCAACAACCTGTGGATAAATTAAGCAATAATCCACAGGCTAATGTGGAAAATAAAATAACTGTTTATATGGGATAAAAGAGAATTTATATATTTTTTTTAGTAAAAATGTTAATAATAGAGATAAGTTATCCACAAAAAGAAGTTTTAACCCTTAGTTTATCAACAGTTTGTGGATAAAAAAGTTTCTTTTTGTGGATAACTTGTCTAAAATTGACTTATTATTAGATTTTGTGAAAAAAGTTTTTAACAGCCTTATCCCTTTATTAATAATGTAAGGATTTTAAAAACAAAAAATAATTCACAACAACCAATAATATAATAACAGATTATTAACAGATTATCAACAAGAAAAAAAGTAGATAATTTGTGGATAACTCCTTAATAATCAATTAATGCCTAAAATAAGCTTGACTCTAATATTTAAATAGCATATAATTTATAATGAATAGCGATATATTTTTTTTGTCAGGGGGAAAATGTCTTTGTGAAAAGTTTAAAGAAAAATAAAGATTTTAAAAATGTTTATAATAAGGGGAAATCAAAAGCAAGTCGATACCTGGTTATTTACAAATTGGAAAATGGTTTAAATCATAATCGATACGGTTTTTCTATTAGCAAAAAAATTGCTAATGCTGTAGGGAGAAATAAATTAAAACGCAGATTGAGAGAAATAATTAGAGAAATTGAAAAAAAAGAAAAAATAGTTTTTGGATATGATATAATTTTTATTGCCAGAAAACCTGTTGTTGATCTTGATTTTCATAGTCTTAAAGCTGATTGTAGTAAGCTTATAAAGAACATGGGACTTAATGAAGAAAATTAATGAGGTGTTTTAATGTTTAAAAAAATTTTGCTAGCATTGATTACTTTTTATCAAAAGGCTATATCTCCCTGGACACCTAAGTCCTGTCGTTTTCAACCTACATGTTCAACTTATTCAAAACAGGCAATAAAAAAATATGGACTTTTTAAAGGATCCTGGATAGGTTTAAAAAGAATTTTGAGATGTCATCCTTTTAATCCAGGTGGATATGACCCGTTAGAATAGGAGGAAAAAATAATTATGCTCAGTTTTTTTGGTAATTTTATTGATTTAATGGCTCAAGCTCTTGAACTTTTAAATGGAGTAGTTCACAATTATGGTCTTGCTATTATCCTGTTTACTTTAATAATTAAATTTGCTTTATTACCTTTAACTATCAAGCAAACTAAGTCAATGAAGGCAATGCAGGATATACAACCTGAAATGAAGAAAATTCAGGACAAATATGAAGATGATAAAGAAAAACAGCAGGAAGAAATGATGAAATTGTATCAGGAAAATGATGTTAATCCTGCTGCTGGTTGTTTACCTATGATTTTACAGTTAGTAATTTTAATTCCTTTATACAGAGCAATTTTAAGTTTACAGGGAGTAATGGGTGATGCAACTTTTCTTTGGATAGGTAGATTAACTGATGGTTCTCTTGCTCAACCTGATCCAGCTTTAGTAATTATTAATGGTCTTGCAATGGTAGGACAGACTTATATTACACAAAAAATTAGTGGTTCAGGTGGACAGGGAAGTACAATGATGTGGATTATGCCTATATTTATTGTCTTTATTGGTTTTCAATTACCTTCTGGTTTATTATTATATTGGTTAACATCCACTATATTTACTGCAATACAGCAATTTTTAATATCAGGAGATAGTGGGGTAAAGGAGGCTACTAATTAAAAATGGACAGCGTTCGGCAGGAAGCTAAAACTGTTGTTGATGCTATTAATAAGGCTTTGAAAAAATTAGATATAAACCGAGAAGAAGCAGAAATAGAAATAATTAAAGAAGGTTCTAAAGGTATTTTTGGTCTTTTCGGTGGTGAAAATGCTGTCGTTGATGTAAAGGTTAAAAAAGATCCAATAGAAATAGGTAAAGAATTTATTGAAACAGTTTTTTCTTCTACAAAACTTGAAGTTGAAATTGAGGTTATGGAAGAAAAAACAAATGAAGAACAGGTTATGTATAATTTAAAATCTGATGATTTAGGAATAGTAATTGGCCATAGGGGAGAGACTTTAGATGCCCTCCAGTATTTAACTTCTTTAGTTGTAAATAAAGAAACAGAAGAATACTATAGAGTTTTACTTGATGCTGAAGGTTATAGAGATAGGAGAAAGGAAACTTTGGTTAGACTTGCTAACAAACTTGCTAGAAAAGCAGTTAAAACTGAAAGAAAAGTTGTCCTGGAGCCTATGCCCCCACATGAAAGAAGAATAATTCATATGGCCTTAAAGGATAATGATAAGGTAACTTCATACAGTAAAGGTGAAGAACCCTTTAGAAAAGTAATGATTGAATTAACTGATTAATTTTCAAAAATAAATAGAAAAATTATTTTAACCCAGTGGGGGGTGATCCTGCTGGGTTTAATTTAATGTTAAGTGAGGTGTTTTTTTATGTCACTATATGAAGAAGATACAATTGCAGCTATTGCTACTCCACTTGGGACTTCTGGAGTAGGGAAAATAAGAATAAGTGGTAAAAATGCTATAAAAATAGGTCATAAATTATTTAGAGGAATAGAAGGAAAAAGACTAAAAGGTGTGAAAGGCTATACAGCTCATTATGGATTTGTGGTAGATCCTGAAAATGAAAAAGAAATAGATGAGGTGATAGCTATTCTAATGAGAGAACCTCATTCTTTTACAGGTGAAAATGTAGTTGAAATTGACTGTCATGGCGGGATGGTTCCTTTAAAAAAAGTTTTAAATATTATATTGGATAATGGAGCCAGAATGGCTGAAGCTGGTGAATTTTCTAAAAGAGCTTTTCTTAATGGCAGAATAGATTTAGCTCAGGCAGAAAGTATTATTGAAGTAATAAATGCTAAGACAGAAAAAGGACTTGATGTAGCAGTAGATCATCTAAAAGGCAAATTATCAACTAAAATTGATGAAATAAAAGATGAAACTATGAAAATGCTAGCTCATCTTGAAGCTGCTATTGATTTTCCAGAAGATGAAATTGAAAATTTTAATTCTGATAGATTAGGAGAAAGAATAAATTTTATAAAGGAAAGCATAGAAAATCTTTTAAAAACAAGTAAAGAAGGTAAAATCTATAAAGAAGGTATTAAAACAGTTATTGTAGGTAAACCTAATGTTGGTAAATCCAGTTTACTAAATACTCTTTTAGAAGAAAAAAGAGCAATAGTTACTGATATTCCAGGAACTACCAGAGATGTTATTGAAGAAGTTATTAATGTGGAAGGACTTCCTTTAAAAATAATCGATACTGCTGGTATCAGAAAAACAGAAGATATGATAGAAAAAATAGGTGTTGAAAAAACTCATAATTCCTTAAAAAACTCTGATTTAGTAATTTTTATGCTTGATGTTAGTCAGGGTCTTACTGAAGAAGATATAAATATCTATAAATCTATTAAAGATAAACCATTGATTGTAGCTGTAAATAAGACTGATTTGCCCCAAAAAATAGATCAGGCTAAAATAGATGAGTTTTTCTCTGATCATCCCTTATTATGGATTTCAGTTAAAAATGAAGAAGGTTTAAAAGATTTAAAAGATGCTATTGTAAATGAGGTTTTTGAAGAAGAGATTAGTGATAGTGGTGATGTCTTAATAACTCAGGTTCGTCATGAAAATGCTTTAAAAAGAGCTTTAGAGAGCATTACAAGAGTTGAAGAATCTTATAATAATAATATGGCTTATGATTTTTATACTATTGATTTAAAAGATGTTTTAAATAATTTACAGGAAATAACAGGAGAAACTGTCGATGAAGATATTATAGATAGAATTTTTTCTGATTTTTGTATTGGTAAATAAATTTGCAAATTAAGGAGTTGAATTTTATGGGAAATTATAATTCTGTCTATCCTGAAGAATATGATGTAATAGTTGTAGGAGCAGGACATTCGGGATGTGAAGCATCTCTTGCTCCAGCAAGAATGGGAAATAAAGTTTTGACATTAACAGTAAATTTAGATCATGTTGCTTTTATGCCCTGTAATCCATCTCTCGGTGGGCCTGGAAAAGGACATATTGTAAGAGAAATAGATGCCTTAGGTGGAGAAATGGCTAAAAATATGGATGAAACTATGATTCAGATAAGAATGTTAAATACAAGTAAAGGTCCAGCAGTCCATGGTTTAAGAGGACAGGCAGATAAAGAAGAATATCATAGAAGAATGAAAAGAGTTCTGGAAAATGAAGAAAATCTCGATTTAAAACAGGAAGTTGTAGAAGATATAGTAGTTGAAGATGGAGAAATTAAAGGTGTAATAGGTAAAACAGGTATTTTTTATCCAGGTAAAAAGGTTATTTTGACAACTGGAACTTTTCTTAAGGGTAAGGTTATTATTGGGAAAACAATTTTTGAATCTGGTCCTAACCAGCAATATCCTGCTAATAAATTATCTGAGTCTTTGAAAGAACATAATTTAGAGTTAAGACGATTTGAGACTGATACTCCGCCAAGAGTTAATAAAAATAGTATAGATTTTTCCAAAATGATAAAACAAAGTGGAGATTCTGGTCTTGCTTTTTCTTTTGAATCAAAACCATTTGAGAGAGAGCAGGTTCCCTGCTGGTTAACTTATACTAATCAAAAAACTCATGAAGTAATTAGAGAAAATAAGGATAAAAGTATATTATTAACTGATGAAGAAAGTGTTGGACCTCGCTATTGTCCTTCAATTGAGGATAAAATTGTACGTTTTCCAGAAAAAGAAAGACATCAAATTTTCCTGGAACCTGAAGGTGAACACACTGAGGAATATTATGTTGCTGGATTGTTTACTGGTTTACCCTATGATGTTCAAATTGAAATGATAAGAACTATGGAAGGACTTGAAAATGCTGAAATTATGAGACCTGGGTATGCTATTCAATATGATAGTATAGACCCTGTTGAATTAAAGTCAAGTCTTGAAACTAAAAAAATAAAAGGTCTTTATACGGCTGGACAAATCAATGGTACTTCTGGTTATGAAGAAGCTGCTGGTCAGGGAATAGTAGCAGGAATTAATGCTGGATTAACCCTAAAAGGAAAAGAAGAAATGATTTTAAAAAGATCTGAATCTTATATTGGGGTTTTAATTGATGATTTAATAACAAAAGGAACTAATGAACCCTATAGAATGATGACTTCTAGAGCAGAATACAGATTAGTTTTACGTCAGGATAATGCTGATCAGCGCTTAACCCCTAAAGGTTATGAAGCAGGGCTGGTTTCTGAAGAAAGATATAATAATTATAAAAAGAAAATAAAATTAATTGATGAGGCTCTGGAGTTTTTGAAAAATAATAGAGTTACTCCTACCTCAGAAGTTAGAGAAAAATTAGAAGAATTAGATAGTGGAAATCTCAGTCAACCTGCTACTTTAGAGAAATTACTGAGAAGACCGGAATTAAAATTTGATGATATAAAATATTTTGTTAAAGAATTACCAGACTATCCTAAAGAAGTTAAAGAACAGGTGGAAATTCAGGTAAAATATAAAGGATATATAGAAAGACAGGAATCTCAAATAGAACAATTCAAAAAAATGGAGAATAAAAAAATACCGGAGGATATAGAATATAGTGAACTTGAAAATTTACGAATAGAAGCAAGAGAAAAATTAGACAAAGTAAAGCCCGACTCTTTAGGACAGGCTTCAAGAATTTCTGGGGTATCTCCTTCTGATATTTCAGTGTTGATGATATATCTTGAAAAGAGAAAACAGGAGCAGTGATTTTATGAAATACAATGATTTTAATGATTATCTAACAAAAGGTTTAGATCAAATAGAGATATCATATACACCTCAAAAAATAAAAAAGTTATGGAATTACATGAATTTTTTATTAAAAGAAAATAAAAAATATAATTTAACTAATATAACAGACGAAAAAGAAATAATAAAAAAGCATTTTCTTGATTCACTTGCCCCTCTAGTTGAGGTTGATATGAGCTATTTTCAAAAAATAATTGATATTGGTACCGGCCCTGGTTTTCCTGGGATGGTTTGGAAGATATTTTTTCCAGAAAAAGAGTTTGTTTTAATTGATTCTACTCTAAAAAAGGTTAATTTTTTAAAAAAGCTATCTATAGAGTTAGAAATTTATAATAAATTAGAAATAAATCATGGAAGAGCTGAAGATTTTAGTCATCAAGATAAATATAGAGAAAAATTTGACTTAGTAGTGAGTAGAGCAGTAGCTCCTTTAAATGTTTTAAGTGAATATACCCTTCCGTTTGCTTCTAAAGGTTCATTTTTGTTTTATTATAAAGGTCCTAATTATGAAAAAGAAATTAAAAATAGTGAAAAAGCCTTTAAAACATTAGGAGGAAAATTAGAAGAAAGTTTAAAAATTAATGTTCCTTTATTAGAGGCAGATAGATATTTAATAGTTTATAAAAAAATAAAAAATACACCTGATAAATATCCACGAAAAGCAGGAATTCCTAAAAAAAGACCTTTATAACAAAGGATATTTTTTAATAATCAAGAATTATATAGTTGAAATTGATGGAGGTATTTATAATATGAAATTCCCCTTTTTACAAGATAAAAATAATAAAAAAATAAAATCAGTTAATATAAATAAAATTGTTGCTAACCCTTATCAACCAAGAACTGATTTTGATGAAAAATCACTAAAAGATTTAGCAGAATCAATTGATAATTTTGGTATAATTCAGCCCTTAACAATTAGGCCCCAGGGGGAAAAATATGAATTAATTGCTGGAGAAAGAAGATTAAAGGCTGCTAAATTAGCCGGTCTTAAAGAGGTTCCAGTTATTATTAAAGATTTTGATAATCAGGAAACAGCTGAAATAGCGTTAGTAGAAAATTTACAAAGAAAAGACCTTGATTTTTTAGAAGAAGCACATGCTTATGAGCAATTAATAGATGAATTTGATTTAACTCAAGGAGAATTGGCCAAAAAAATAGGCAAAAGTCAGTCTACTATTGCAAATAAGCTTCGAATACTTAATTTGGATCTAGATATCCAAAAAAAAGCAAAAAGTCCCCATGTTTCAGAAAGACATACTAGAATTTTACTCAAAATTGATGAAAAAGAAAAACAAAAAGAAATATTAAATAGAATTATCAATAATAAATTAACTGTTCGGGAAACAGAAAAAATTGTTGAAGATTTATTAAAAGAAAAGAAAAAAAAGAAGAAAAACAAAATTAAAACTGCATTTAAAAACCTGAAGCCATTTACTAATTCTTTAAATAAGACTATAAATGAAATGAAAAAAGCAGGACTTGAAGTTGAGGTTAATAAAAACAAAAACGAAGATTATATTGAGTATAATATTAAACTTCCTAGAAAAAGGAGGGAATAAGGTGGTCAATAAATTTGCAATTGTTAATCAAAAAGGTGGAGTAGGAAAAAGCACTACCGCTGTTAATTTAGGAGCCAGCCTGGCTGAAATGGATAAGAAAGTTTTAATTATAGATGTAGATCCCCAGGGCAATGCTACCAGTGGTTTAGGAATAGAAAAAAGTTCTGTAGATGAAAGCATTTATAATGTGTTAGTTGATGAAGTTGATGTTAAAGAAGCTATAGTAGAGACTGATACCAAAAATCTATTTCTTTTACCATCTAATATAGATTTAGCCGGAGCTGAAATCGAACTTGTTTCTATGATGTCTAGAGAGACAAGACTTAAAATTGCACTGGAAGATAAAGAAGATGAATTTGATTATATTTTTTTTGATTGTCCACCTTCTTTAGGATTATTGACATTAAATGCTTTGAGTGCAGCTGATAGCATTATTGTACCTATTCAATGTGAATATTATGCCCTTGAAGGTTTAGGTCAATTAATAGAAACTATTAAATTAGTTCAGAACAATTTAAATCAAGAACTTAAAATTGAAGGTGTAGTTCTTACTATGTATGATGCTAGAACTAATCTTTCTAAACAGGTGAGTGATGAAGTTAAAAACTTTTTTGATAATAAAGTTTATAAAACAGTTATTCCTAGAAATGTAAGATTAAGTGAAGCTCCAAGTTTTGGTCAGCCTGTTATTGAATATGCATCTAATTCTAAAGGTGCTAAGATGTATAGAAAATTAGCAAAGGAAGTGAATAATAATGTCTAAAAAAAGACTAGGAAAAGGTTTGAGCGCCTTAATTGCTGATAATAATAAAGAACAAGGTGCTGATCAAAAAATAACTAAAATTGATGTAAAAAAAATAGAGCCTAACCCCTTTCAACCTCGTAAAAAATTTGATACAGACTCCCTTAATGAACTTAGCCAATCTATAAAAGAAAATGGGATTATTCAGCCAATCACTGTTAGACAGGTTAAAGCAGATTTATATCAAATAGTCAGCGGTGAGAGAAGATGGAGGGCTTTTAAATCAATTTCTACTAAAAAAATTCCTGCTATAGTCAAAGATTATAGTGATAAACAAATGATGGAAATTGCTTTGGTTGAAAATTTACAAAGAGAAGATTTAAACCCAATGGAGGAAGCCCAGGCTTATAATAAAATGATTGATAATTTTGATATGAAACAAAATGAGATTGCCGAAAAAGTAGGAAAAAGTCGTTCCTCTGTGGCTAATACTTTAAGATTGCTAAATTTACCTCCTAAAATTCAGGTATATGTTTCACGTGGAACAATTTCTATGGGCCATGCCCGTGCATTACTTTCTTTAAAAGAAGAAAAAAAACAAATTGAAGTAGCTGACATGTTAATTGAAAAAGACTTTTCAGTTCGTAAAACAGAAGAATATATCAGCAAAATAAAGAAAAGCAAAGAAAAAAAGAAAAAAAACAGCTCCAAAACTAAAGAAAAATTGGATGAAAAGTGGGAAAAAGCCAGAGAATTATTAAGTAAAACTCTAGGAACTAAAATAAAAATAGCAAAAAGAAAAAAGAAAAAAGTTATCACTATTGAGTGTGATGATTATAAGGATATGGAGAAATTAATCGAAAAAATACAATAATAAAAATGGACTAATGTGGTTGTTTCACGTGAAACATTTAAATGAGGAAAAGGGAAAAAGACTATTATATCGAATATATAAAAAAGTAAGTATGGTTTTTTCTTTAAACTATTGTAATTTAATAGGGGTGTAAAAACAAAATGAGGATTATTATAGTTGGTGGAGGCAAAGTTGGTCGCTATTTAATCAATGATTTATCAAAAAAAGGTCATGAAATAATTTTAGTTGAACAAAAAGAAGAAAAATGCAATATGATTAGTGATAAATATAATATAAGTGTAATTTGTGGAGATGGATCTGAAAAAGAAGTTCTTGAAAAAGCTAAAATAGAGGAAGCGGATGTTTTGTTGGCGGTAACTAAAAATGATCAAAATAATTTAGTGATTTGTCAATTAGCTGAAAGACAATTTGAAGTTCCTCAAACCTTTACAACTGTAAATACTCCTGGAAACGAAAAATTATTTGATTGGTTAGGAGTTAATGTTGCAGTAAGTAGTGCTTCGATTTTATCAGCACTCGTGGATCAAGAAGTTGCTGTTCAGGATTTGAAAGGGATTTTAGCAAAAGATCAGGATGAATTAAAAATGATAAGATTAATTGTAAATGATAATTCTCCTGTTATCAACAAAAAACTTAATGAAATTAATTTACCTTTAGAATCAGTCCTGGTGACTATTTTAAGAGGTGATAAA
>DATFIM010000051.1 GCA_035270125.1 Halanaerobiales bacterium
GATAGTTTACCAGATGATTATGACCCGCGAGAAAGAGGCTGGTATAAAAAAGCTGTAAACAAAGGGGAAATTACCTGGTCAGAACCTTATCAGGATGCTTCAACTAATGAATATCTAATTACTGCAGCAGTTCCTATTAAATAAAATGAAAGATAATTTGAGAAATATGATAAGTAATATTATTGAGATTTCAGATAAAATTGCTGCCTCAAGTGAAGAACTCTCAGCTTCAGGAGATCAGGTAGGTAGTTCTGCAGAAGAAGTGAGTGCTGCTATTCAGGATGTTGCATCTGGGGCAGAAGAACAATCTTCTCAGGTAGATCAGACAGCTGATATCATAACTAATTTAATCAATGAAATAAAAGAATCGGGTAATATGTCTGATGAAATGGCTAAAAAAGCAAATAATGTAATAGATAATATAGAAAATGGTAATAAATATGTGGAAGCTTCAATAAAAGAAATTAATAAAGTAAAAACTGAAACTAAAGATGTTTCAGATACAATAGATGATTTAGGAAAAACTTCTGAAAAAATTGGAGAAATTGTGGAATTAATAAATGGAATCGCAGAACAGACAAATTTACTTGCCTTAAATGCAGCTATTGAAGCAGCAAGAGCAGGTGAAAGTGGAAGAGGATTTAGTGTAGTGGCAGATGAGATAAGAGAGTTAGCTGAAGAATCATCTGATGCAACTGATGAAATTAGTGATTTGATTAAAGATATTCAAAAAGGAGTAAATCAAGCAGTTGAAAAAATGTCATCAAATGAAAAATCAGTTAATCAAAGTGTTAATACTATTGAAGATACTGGTGAAGTTTTTGTTACTATCAAAAATGCAGCTTTAGAATTGGATAAATTGATAAAAAATGTCACTGATAAAAACAAAGAAATGGAAAATTATAGTTCTGAAGTTCAAAGTGCAATTGATGAAATTGCAAAGGTTAGTGATGAAGCTGCCAGTAATGCAGAAGAAGTAGCAGCTTCAAGTGAAGAACAGAGTGCAGCAACTGAAGAAATAATATCTTCTGCTGATGAACTTGCTGAAATTGCAGAAGAGCTTTCTGAAAAAGTAGATCAATTTAAAATTAAATAAAATAGACTGCCAAACAACTCCTTTCTTAAACAAAAGAAGGGAGTTGTTTTTTTATGAAATAAATTAAAGGTTTAAAGGAGAAAATATTGAAGTTTATAAACAAAGATGAGTGTTTTTGTCCACATTAAATATGAATAGGAGGTTTATTATGCAAAATTTCGAAAAATTAAAAATACCCCAAAAATTTATCATAAAATGGAAAGATATTACTCATACTCTGAGTGAAATTATAGATGTTAATATTGTTTTTATAACAAGAACTAAAGATTATGAATCCAAAATCTTACAGTATTTTAGTCAGTTAGAAGAAAATACTTTTAAAAAAGAAGATAAATTAAAATTAATGGAAAATAAGAAAAAGGAAGTTTCATTAAAATGGCCAGATGAAAATATTTTTGGCTCTATTGTTTTATGTAATAAAAAAGACAGCCATTTTAGTAAAAGTGATGAGAAAATTTTAAAGTATTTTAAAGAATTAATAGAATCACATTTAGAAATTATAGTTATGGAAGAAAAGTTTTCTGGAGATATTAATAAGGATTTTAGAAAACAAAAGAATATAGAAAATGAATTAAAAAATGAGAAAAAATTTCTTAATAAAATACTAAATATTCAGGGAGCTATAGTAATAGTTTTAGACCCTGAGGGTAAAATTATTAGGTTTAATAATGAATCTCAAAAGATAACTGGTTATTCAGAAAAAGAAGTTTTAAATAACCCTTTCTGGGATATATTTTTAGCTGAAAAAGAAAAAAATGAAGTAAAAAGTGTTTTTAAAAATATTGTAGGAGATAAAGATTTTCCCAATGAGTATAAAAATCATATTAAAACTAAGAATGATGAATTGCGATTAATTTCCTGGAAAAATACTGCTGTGCTGGAAAATGGAAAGGTTAAATATGTAATTGCTACTGGACTTGATATTACTGAGCAGAGACAGAGAATGGATAAATTAAAAGAGCAAAGACAGAAATTAAATGATGCCAATCAGCAATTAACTGCTTATTTAGAGGAAATTACTGCTATGAATGAAGAGTTAGAATCAAGTCTGGATCAGGTTAATGAATTAAATAAAAGATTTAGTAATATGGTAAAGGTTATATCAGGTCTTATTGAACATCAAAATGATAAAGATATTTTCTTATCTGAGATACTGGAATCAGCTATAGAAATTGTACCTGAAGCAGATTATGGTAAAATTTTATCACTTAATGAAGAAAAGCAAAAATGGGAATTTGTAGATACAATTGGCCATAATATTGATAATTTAAAAAATATAAAATTAGATAAAGAATTATTTCCTGAATTGCATAAAAAAGAAGTTATTTATGATAGTAATTATTCTATTAATATAAATAAACTAACTGAAAATAAAAAGGTTATTTTAAAAGATGCTTTTAAAGCTATTGAAAAATCTTTATATACAAATATCAAAATAGATGAAGAACCTGTTGGAAGGCTGGTTTTAGATATAGCAAAAGGTAGTAATGAAGAATTTACTAAAGTTTCAGAAAAAATATTAAGATCTTTTTCTAATCTTGCTTCAGCTTTTTTCTCCTATAGACGCTATAATAATCTCCAGGGTAAATTTACTAAAGAAATGATAACTTCAATTGTGCAGATATTGGAGTTATATGATAAGTATACAAAGGGGCATTCAGAAAATGTAGCAAAAATGGCAGCAAAAATTGCTGAAGAAATGGA
>DATFIM010000052.1 GCA_035270125.1 Halanaerobiales bacterium
ATAAGAACAATTTAGATTTAATTAGACAAAAAATTAATATAAAAGAAAATAGAGTTAAAAACTATAGAAAACGGAAAGTATCTTTAGAAGAAGAATTAAATAATTTAACAACCATCAATAAGAATATTAAAGAATTTCTTAATAAAGAGCCTGAGAAATTGGAATTAAAGAGAAGTTTAAATGAAGATGCTTTTTGGAATAATGTTCTAGAAAAAGAAAAGATTGAAATATTAAAAGATTTAAGTTTGACTAATCAAATTATGAATCCTCTTTTCGAAAAATTAAAAGATAATTATACAAATAATCAAGTTAAAATTAATAGTATACCCAGCCAAATAAATTATTATAAAGAAAAAATACCAAAAATAGAATCTGAAGTTAAAAATTTAAAAAATGAATTAGAAAATAAAAATCAAAAATTGAGTAATTTACAAGATAATATTAAACACTATTATAGTATTTATAATGAATATGAAAAAGATTATAAGAATTTAATTTTTAATTATGAGCAGGAAAAGATCAGAATAAATTCATTAGAAAAACAGGTAAAATATTATAAAAATTTCGCTCCAGAAGAAATAAATGAACAAATCAGTGAATATAATGAGTTGATTTCTACCCAAAAAAAAGAAATCAAAAAACTGGAAAATAAATTATATGAGTGGAATCAACAGGAGCAAAGATTAAAATCTGATTTAGAAAATTATAAAAAGATTTATCAAAATGAAGTTGAAACTTATAGAGGTTTAGTTGCTGATAAACTAGAAAGTGAATTAAAAATTGATTCCTTAAAAGCACAAGTTGATTTTTATAAAGAAAAATATGAAAGCACTAAAAAAGATATCAAAGAATTACAGGATGTAATTTGGGAAGCAGAAATCAAAAAAGAAGCTTTAACTCAAAGAGTAGAAGATGTGGAAAAAACTTATAGTATGTTATCCGAAAAAGTTGAAGAAGCTAGACTCACTGAAGCTCAAAGGTCTAGTGATGTTAAATTCATTGCTGAGTCAGTTCCACCTACTCAACCTATGGGAACAAATTTAAAACTTAATGTAGCAATTGCTGGAGTGTTAGCTTTAATGTTAGGAGTATTTATAGTATTCTTTAGAGAATTCTTAAAAGAAGAAGAGGAAGAAAAAAATAAATAAGTAACAAAATCACTTAAACAAAATATTAAAAACATATTGAAAGTGGAGATTTAATTATCTCCACTTTTTTCTTATGAAAATATATGAAATATGCTTTTAATCATAAAAATAAAATGGTATACTCTAAAAAAGCAAATGAATAATGGAGGTTAAATAAAATGCAATCTCAAAACTGTAGATTATGTGGTAGTAAATCTAATTATATAAAAACTGAAACACTAGAAGAAGATTATTATCATTGTCCTGAATGTGATTTGATTTTTATGGATAAAAAAGATGTAATTTCAACTGAATCTGAAAAAGAGAGATATCAAGAACATGATAATACCCATGAGAATGAAGGTTATGTTAATATGTTTGAAGATTTTATTGAAAGAGCTGTAGAGCCATATTTTGATTTTGCCAAAGAGGCAAAGGTTTTAGAATTCGGTTGTGGACCCGGTCCTGTTCTAGCTGATCTTTTGGAAGAAAAAGAAGTAAAGGTGGATCTTTATGATCCCTATTTTTTTCCTGATGAAAGTTATAAAAATAAAAAATATGATTTAATTACCTCTACTGAAGTTTTTGAACATTTATTAAACCCCGCAAAAGAAATAGAAAGTTTATTGTTTATATTAAAAGAAAATGGTATTATGGCAATTATGACTCATTTTCATAAAAAAGATGAAGATAATTTTATATTTGAAGATTGGTGGTATAAATGGGATAAAACTCATATTACTTTTTTTAGTAAAAAAACAATGAAATGGATTGCTGAAAAATATAATCTTGAAGTTCTTTTTATAGGTAATAAAAAATTATGTGTATTTAAAAAATAAAGGAGAATATTAATGAGAAAAAAAGATGAAGAAGTTAATTATATTAATTTATTAAGATTTTTTATACCCCTTGCTGTTATGCCAATGATGATTTCTATGACTCACACAATAATAAATGCATCTTTAGCTAGATTACCTTTACCAGAGATGAGTATAGCGATTTTTACAGTTGTAAAATCTATAACCAATATTGCTAATGCGCCTACAATAATGGGACGACAGATAATGGTTTCTTTAGTAGATAGTAAAGATAACTACCAAAGAGTTAAAAAGTTTGTCTGGACTATGGCATTTTTCTTATTTTCAATAATTTTATTATTTGGTCTTACTCCTTTAGGCAACTTTTTATTAAAGGATATGATTGGAATAAAAAATCCAAAGGAAATAGCATTAGCCAAAACAGCTTTGATTGTGACTAGTTTTTTACCCATAGTAGTTTTATTTAGAAATATATACCAGGGTATGGCTACAGCTCTCAAAAGAACCAAAATTGTTGTTCCCGGTGTTTTATTGCGTTTGATTATAATCAGTGGTTTTTTATGGTGGGTAGTAAGCACTGAAATTATGACAGGCGTAATGGCAGGTAGTATTGCCTGGATAGTGGGGATAGCAATTGAAGGAAGTTTTATATTTGGCTTTATAGTATATTATTATCATTCTCCCCTTAAAGCAGCTGAGAAAATGCCAGATCATAGTCAGGGAAATCTAAATTTTATAAAAATATTTAAATTTTTTGCTCCATTAGCTTTAATGATGTTATTAACTAAAGCTTTACAACCTATTATTCAAAGTGGAGTTGCAAGGGGACAGTCTCCGACTATTTCGCTAGCAGCTTATGGAGTTGCCTGGACTACTGTTTTTCTTTTTTCAGGTTCACTTAGAATGCTTAATCAATTGTCAATGGTTTATACTGATAAAGTTTATGATAAAAATTGGAAGAAAGTTAAAAGATTTTCTATTATGGCTGGAATTTTAATTTCAATAATTATGGTTATAGTAGCTTTAACTCCAGTGGGATATTTTCTTTTACATAGAATAATTGCAGTTTCAAAAGAAGTAACAGATTTAGCTCAACAAACAATTCTTGCTTTTTCTATTTATCCCCTCATTAGAGCTTTTAGAGAATCTTATTGGGGTGTACTTATGAAACAAAGAACAACCAAGGTTATTGCCAGTGCAAAAACAGCTAATTTAATTGTAGTTAGTCTTGTCGTTTTAATAGTCTTAGGAGTGCTTTCTCTTTCAACAACTATACCAGCAGCAGTAGTAGGAGCAATAGCTTTTACTTTAGGAGAATTAGTAGAAACAATTGTTATTTGGCGAAGTACGCTTAATAATGATAAATGTGTAGTTAAATAATGGTTGATAGATTTGAAAATAATAAAAAACAAGAATATAATGAAAATAGCAATAATATTTTAAAAAGGGTGATGATTATGCAAATAAAAAATGAAAATCAATTTTTAATTATAGGTTTTTTAGTATTAGCTTTATTTATGGTACCAATGATTGCAAATAATAATGTTCAAGCTGAAGCAACTAAGATTAAAATTCAGACACCACCTATTCCAGCAGCACTACCATTACTTTGGATAGAAGAAACAGGACAGATGGAAGATTTAGTTGATCTTGACATAAATTTATCACCTGACCACCAGAGAGCTTTAACCCTTATTAATAAAAATCAAATAGATATGATGATGACCGGGGTTAATGTTGGTGCAAAGGCTTATAATAAGGGTATGAATTTAGAAATGCTTAATGTAAATACCTGGGCTATAGATTATTTGTTAACAAATAATTTTAAGGCAGAAAATTGGAATGATTTAAAAGGAAAAACTTTATCCCTTCCTTTAAAAGGAGGACCACTTGATTTTTTAGCCAGATATTTTCTAAATAAAAATGGCTTAGACCCTGAAAAAGATGTAAATATTGTATATAGACCTCTTCCTAATGGAGCTCGTTATTTTATGACTGGAAAAGTAGATTCAATTTTATTACCTGAACCACTTGTTACTGTAAATTTATTAAAAAATGAAAATGCTGTACTATCAATGGATATTCAAAAAGAATGGGCAAAATACAATGATGGTGATCAAAGAATTCCTTTTGTAGGTCTCTTTGTTTCAAAAGAATTTGCCCAAAATAATCCCCAAAAAACTAGAGTGCTAAATGGACTTTATATAAAAGGCTTAGAATGGGTAAATAGCAATCCAGAAAAAGCTGCTGAACTTGGAGCAAAAAACTTTAATTTACCTAAACCAGTTCTGCAAAAATCATTTACAAGGATAAATTTGAATTATTATTCTGATAGAGAAACTAAAAAATTAACAGAAAATTATTTTTCTCAAATTTTAGAAATGTATCCTGAACTTTTAGGTGGTAAAATGCCAGATGAAAATTTCTATAATTAATTTTTTGCAAAATAAATTAAAAACAGCTTTAATAAGCACCATCTCTTTCTGGGTGGTGCTTATCAGTTGGATGATTTTAGCTGATAATTTTAATCCTCTTATTTTACCTAATCCAACTCAGGTTATAAATGCGTTAATTACATTATTTGAAAGTGGAGAATTACAACATCATTTTTTCATTTCTATTCGTAGAACTTTTATTGGATATAGTAGTGCTGTTATTTTTGGAATTGCTCTGGCTTTAATACTTGCTAAAAGCTGGATTTTGCGTAAAATTCTTAGACCTTTGATTACGGTAATTCAATCTACTCCACCTATTATCTGGTTAGTACTGGCAGTTATTTGGTTTGGTATTTCTGAAGATCTCACTCCAATTTTTTTAATATTTATAGTTAGTTTACCAATAATTTTTATAAACATTTATGAAGGTATTAAATCAATTGATAAAGAATTAATAGAAATGGCTTCTGTTTTTAAATCATCACGAAAAAAGATATTAAAAGAGATATATCTTCCCTCACTTATGCCCTATTTACTTTCTGCCTTAAGTATAGCTTTTGCTTTTGCCTGGAAATCAACTGTTTTCGCAGAATATTTAGGATCTTCCAGTGGGATAGGTTATGCTTTAAGTATGGCGAATAGTAATTTGGAGACAGCTGAATTATTTGCCTGGGGAATCATTCTTGTTCTGTTTATGCTAATTGTTGAATATTTAATTCTTGCCCCTTTACAGTCTAAAGTTATGAGGTGGAAAGAAAATGGAAAAAGCAATTGAATTTAAAAATATTGATAAAAAATTTGAAAATTTAAAAGTATTAGAAAAAGCCACCTTTACAGTCAATAAAGGTGAAATAGTATGTCTTTTAGGACCATCAGGGAGTGGTAAATCAACTCTCTTTAAACTGGCAGCTGGACTTATTGAAAAAGATAGTGGTCAAATTGTAATCAATGAAAATTTAAGAAAAGGGTATATATTTCAAAATCCAAGGCTTCTACCCTGGAAAACTGTGGAAGAAAATTTGATATTTGTTCAGGAAAATTATCTTCCTAAACAAAAGGCTAAAAAAATAAGGGATAAGCTCCTGGAATTAAATGGATTGGATAATTTCAAAAATAATTATCCTGCCCAGCTCAGTGGAGGAATGAAACAAAGATTAGAGATCATAAGAGGACTTTCAATATTACCAGATTTTCTTTTAATGGATGAACCATTTAAATCTATTGATACTCAACTTAAAGTTAATTTGAGAAAAATGTTACTTAGATTTTATGAAAAGATGAATTTGAGTGTTCTCCTGATAACTCATGATCCTGAAGAAGCAGTTTTACTTGCTGATAAAATTTTTATACTTTCCGGGAAACCAGCAAGTATAAAAAAAGAATTTGTAATTAATGATCCTCAGGAAAAGCGAAAATTAAGTGATGATAATTTATTTGATATTATCCAGGAAATAATATCTATATTTATGGAGATAGTGGATGATTATCGCTGGGATAAAAATCAAAAGACTGAAGAGATTTTTTCCCAGATGAAGGGGAGATAATTATGCCTGATTTTTGGACTCATCTTATAGCTGGTGAGGAAATGATAGAAAAAAGTGAAAATAAAAAACTTATTAGTTTATTTTCTAATAATCCAGAAATTTTTAATTTTGGCTGTCAGGGACCTGATTTCTTTTTTTATAGTGATTTTTGGCCCTGGATTAAAGAAAAAAATGGTGTGGAATTAGGGGAAAAGATGCATAAAGAAAAAACTGATATTCTTATTCTAGAGATTTCTAAATATTTAAAAGAGATAAAAAAAGACAAACAAAATGAAAAAAAATATGACAAATTATTAATTTATTTAAGTGGATTTATAGCTCACTATGCTCTTGATCTTAAAGTCCATCCATTTATTTATAAATATGGTGGGGAAGGTAATGATCATAAAAAATTAGAAATGGAACTTGATTTAAAAGTTGCTAAAGAAAAGTGGTATTTAAATATTGAAAAAATTTTTCCAGTTAATTTTTTTGATTTTGGTGATCAATTACCTGACTATTTAACAGAATTCTATATTTATATATTGAAAAAAGTTTTTGGTTTTTCTAGAAATTATAAACAAATTAATAAATCTTATCAGGATTTCAAAAAATTTCATCGAATTTTTTATAGTCCCCAGGGTATAAAATCATCTATTATTCAAATTATTGATAAAGTAGCTCCTATAGAAATAGCTCTTTATAGTTATAAAGGAAATTCTAATTTTAAAATACTTAATGAGCAATTATATAATAAATTTGAAAAAAGGTATAATGAAGGTATTAAAGAGGCTTTGCGTTTATATAAATTGCTTTTTTCTTTTTTGAATGGAACAATTTCTGAACTTGAATTAAAAATTAAAATAGAAAAAAAGAATTTTTTGGGAAAGAAAATCAGTTAATGCTGAGCTTCTTTCCTTCCTTTTTCTACATTTACAGTTGTTAAAACGATCATTCCTAAAATGAAAAAAGCAGCCACAGAAATTATTCCATATCTGCTTGAACCAGTTAGTTGCCCCATATAAGCAAATACTGTTGGGCCAACTATTGCCGCAAATTTACTTGAAATACCAAAAAATCCAAAAAATTCAGCAGATTTATTTTTGGGAACCATACTACCATATAATGAACGACTAAGAGCCTGAGCTCCACCCTGTACAAGGCCTACCATTCCTGCTAATATCCAAAAATCAAGAGCTGTATCTAAAAAATAGCCATTAATTGTGATCAGGGTATAAACAATTAGTGCAATATATATTCCTTTTTTAGCACCAATTTTTTCACCAAGTTTTCCAAAAATAAGAGCACAGGGAATACCGATAAATTGTGTTAAAAGTAAAGCCCCTATAAGATCAGATTGACCAATTCCAACTTCTCTTCCATAAATTGTAGCCATTCTGATAATGGTTCCAATTCCATCATTAAAAAGCCAGAATGCTATTAAAAATTTCCATAATTCCCGATACTGCCTAATATTTTCCAGGGTGTTTTTTACTCTATTAAAACCAATAGCAGCATATTTTTTTACTTCTAAAATTTCTTTTCTTTTTTCAGGATCTGGTAAATATTTAAAAGTAGGTATTGAAAATAAAAACCACCAGATTGATACTGTTACAAAACTTAATTTAGTAGCCATTAAAGTACCATTTATCCCAAACAAAGAGGGTTTTGAAATCATCAAAAGATTTATAGCCAGGAGTATTCCTCCCCCAAGATACCCAGCTGAATAACCAAGAGATGAAACATAATCAATTTTAGTATTATCAGTTATATCAGGTAAAAATCCATCATAAAAAACATTTCCTCCTGAGAAACCAATATTTGCAATAATAAAAAATAATGAAGCTAATATATAATTACCTTCGTTTATGAAAAATAATAACCCTGTTCCAATTATGCCTAGATAGGCAAAAACTCTTAGGAAAAACTTTTTTGAGTCTGAATGGTCAGCTATTGCTCCTAATATAGGAGAGAGTACTGCAATGACAATCATAGCACCAGTCTGGGTGTAACCCCAATAGGAAGTAGCTAAATTGTTTGGCAAATTAACTGCTGCAACATCTTTATAAAAAATCGGAAGAACTGCTGATAAAATTGTTGTAGCAAAAGCAGAATTTGCCCAATCATAAAGGGCCCAGGAATAAATTTGCTTTTTTTCTTTATTCATTATTCCACCACACTTTCTTTTCTTAATTACTCTTTCTTTGAAAATTAAGTAATTTCCTGCATTGAAATAAAGTTTTAACAAAATTTTTACATATAGTATTAATTTAGTTGACATTAAACTCCTAAAAAGATAAAATGTTAATAGAGCTTAATGATAATCAATATTATTCAAGGAGGGTATAAATATGGCCGAATTTCATGAAGATAATCTTTCTGAAGAAGCAAAAGATTATCACCGTATCATAAAAAGTTTAATGGAAGAATTAGAAGCAGTTGATTGGTATAACCAAAGAGCAGATGTAACTACAGATCAATCTGTACAGGGCATAGTAGAACATAATCGTGATGAGGAAATTGAACATGCAGCTATGGCTATTGAATGGCTTAGACGTAATGATCCAGTCTGGGCAGAGGAGTTAGAAACTTATCTTTTTACTCAATCTGAAATTACAGCTGTTGAAGAAGAAGCTGAAGGTGGGGGAGCTGAAGGAGAAGAAGACACAAATAATACTTCCACTTCAACTAACCAATCTCTTGGAATTAGTAGTTTAAAAGGAGGGAACAATTAATGGATATTCTTAATCGCTCATTAGCACCAATACCTCAAGAAGCCTGGGATTTTATAGATGATGAAGCTCGTGAAATTTTAACTATGAATTTAAATGCACGTAAAGCTGTTGATTTTGTAGGCCCTAAAGGTATGGATTTTGGTGTTGTAAATACTGGTAGAATAAAAGAAATAAATGGTAATGTAGAGGGAGCTGAATTTTCCAAACGTGAGGTATTACCTCTTATAGAAGTAAAAGTACCATTTAAATTAGATAAAAAAGAAATTGAATCTTTGGCTAGAGGAGCAGTGGATGTAGATACTGATCCTTTAGTAGAAGCTGCCAAAAAACTTTCCAAAATAGAAAATGATGCTATTTTTTATGGTCTTGATGAAGGGAATATAAGTGGTATAATCTCAAGTCTAGATACAGGTGAGGTAGTTTTAGAAAAAGAAAGAAACAAACTAGTTTCTTCTATTGTTTCTGCAGTCAATGAGCTACAGGATGATGGGATTGAAGGTCCATTTAATTTAATGCTCGGTGAAAAGCTTCATAATTTAATTTATGAATTAGATGATAAAGGTTATCCACTTGTAAACAAGCTGGAAAATGCTATTGGTGGAGAAGTTGTTTTTGTGCCTACTCTTGAAGATGAGGGTGTACTTATTTCAACTAGAGGCGAAGATTTTGAGCTTATAGTTGGACAGGATATTTCTATTGGTTATTCAAAGCAAACTGGAGATGAATTAGAATTTTTCTTCTATGAAACATTTACATTTAGAGTAAATGATCCAGGAGCAGCTGTTCAGGTAAAATAAATTTAAGGCATTGATTAATTAACCTCCCTGTAAAAAAGGGAGGTTTTTTTGCAGGAATATGAGAATAATTGTTGAAATAATAATTAAGCAATAAAAATTATTCTTAATATTTTGAAATGCAATTTTGAAAATTTAATAAAGTTCCGAGTATTCTCTTCTAAAGCTATATCATTGCCAGGAAGAAATACCGATGGGTTATTGGAGAAATCTAATTGCCTCCCATTCTTGGAAAGGAAATTATTATTTATAATTCTCCTTTCTTTATGGAGAATTTTTTCTTTTTAAAGTAATAATCTGGAGGTGATAAAAATCAAAACAAAATTAATAATTCTGTTTTTAGTGATTTTAATAACAGCTATATCATTTTTTGTTATAAGTAATAATTCAGAATTAAATAAATATCTAACTGATAATATAACTGAGATAAAGTTAATAAAAGATAATGGTAAGGTAGTTGAATTAGAACAAACTATTATCTCAGAAGGATTTAAAGATGATATCAAGATACTACTTACTATAAATATTAATGATGATAAAATAAAAAATGTTGATGTTATAGAAGAAGATGAATCTGAAGGTTATGGTAGTTATATTAATGAAGATTGGTTTCAAAGAAGATTTAAAGCTAAAAATACAGATGAAAAATTAGAAACTATTAAGATGTCTGCTAAACAAAATAATCAAATTGTTGCTGTTACTGGAGCAACTGAAAGTAGTAAAGCAGTTGTTAATGGTGTTAATTTTGGTATTGATAATTATAACAAAATTAAAGAAGAAGTTAATTTGCAAAAAATTAATTAAACAGGGGGAATTAAGGTGAAAATTAAAAAAGCATTATCAATTTTTATTATGTTAGTGATGGCAATTGTTTTATTTAGTACAGTTACTATAGCTAAGGAAGATGAATTTAAGATAATTGGTTTAACCGAAGAAGATATTACTGTTTCTATAAGTGAATTAAAAGATCTTCCATCTGTGACAAGAGATGTTACTTCTGTCGATTCCAGCGGTGATGAAGATAATTATACTGTAACAGGAGCTCTTTTTTCTGATTTATTAGAAAAGAAAGGAAAATCTCAAAAAAATCTTAAGGCAGTTAGATTTATAGCAAGTGATGGTTATTCAATAGAAGTTTCTGAAAATATTTTAGAAAATAGAGATATCATTTTAACCTATGAAATTGATGGTGAAGCTCTCTATGAAGAAGCTAAACCTATGAGAATAGTGATTCCGGAAGAAAGGGCTATGTACTGGGTGAAAAAAGTAACAGAGATTAAAGTTATTGATATGAAAGAAACAGTGGAAATTAATAATCTGGTATTTTTAGAAACAATTAATTCAGAGTTAGAAAAAGTTGACTATACATATTATGAAAGTAATGATAAAGCGGTAAAAATTTCTGAATTAATAAAAAAATTAGATGTTGAAAAAACGGGAAGAACTGTATATATGGAAGCTGCTGATGGATTTACAAAGGATGAAAAAACTGAAATATTTGAAAATGGCTATTTTAAAGTAACTGGTGAATATGTCCCTATGTTTTTATCCCCAGATATACCTAAAGGAATGTATGTAAAAAATCTCTTATTTGCTAGATATGGTTCTGCATCTATTTTTTCTCTTAAGCAGTCTCTAAATGTTCATAAACATCAAACAATAGGAGAAAATAAAGGCGTATCTTTAGCTGAAATTATATCAGAGAGTGGTTTGAAAAAAGGAGATAAATATAAATTAATAGCAATTGATGGTTATTCAGTTGAAGTTGATGCAGAAGAAACTAAAAATGCTATTTTGTATTTTGATGGTGAAAATGTAGTAAGAGTTTCTTTTGCTAATCTCAGTGGAAAATACTCTGTTAAATATCTCTATAAAATTTTACCAATTAATTAATCTAATAAATAATTGGTTCAGACTGAGGTGAAAATCATATGCTTAAGAAATTTTTAAATAGTTTTTCAGTATTTCAGCTGGTGATAATTGCTCTAATGGCTGGGCTTGGTGTAGCTACTAAACCTATTATTGTACCTCTGGCCCATATGATAACTGGCCCCCTTTATATTCCAGGGGGGGTTATCGCCGGAGGCTTCTATATGATGTGGCTGGTAATGGGAGCAGGTTTAGTAAAAAAAAGAGGTGCTGCTACACTTATAGCTATGGTTCAGGCGATTATGATGGTTTCTCTCGGTATATATGGGACTCATGGTATTGTTAGTTTTTTTACTTATATAATTCCTGGTTTAGCTGTAGATTTTGTTTTTGTATTTTTCTCTGATCCAACAAAGGCTATACCCTGTTTTTTAGCTGGAATAGCAGCAAATATAAGTGGGACATTCTTAGTAAATATTGTTTTTTTTAGATTACCCTTAATACCTCTTATTCTCTCTTTAAGTAGTGCCTCACTTTCTGGGGGTTTAGGAGGATTAATATCTTATTCAGTGATTAAACAGTTTGAAAAATTTGATATATTAGATTAAGTTTAATTTGAGGTGATTTTATGAAAAATAAAGATGTATTTTTATATATTATTTTAATAATTTTAATAGTTTTGAGTGGCTTTTTATTTTATAATAAATTTGATTTAGTAGTCAGTAATGATTCTGGATATATTCCATTTTTTAAGGTAGAGGGAGATATAAAAGAAGTTATTAATACAAATGATTTTAATGAATTAAATAGTCTAAAAAAAGTATCAATAAATTATAAAGAAGAAAAAATAAAAGTATATAAACTAAAAGATATTTTGAATAAAACTAAACCTCTTTCTGAGAATTATGATATTGTTTTTTCTGCTAAAGATGGACTAAGAGCTAAAATAACATCTGGAAATATTGAAGAATCTTACATCAATTTTTCCAGTAAAAATGGCTGGGAAGCTATAAATTTAAATCATCCTATTAGTAGCAATATAAAAAGACTTGAAAAAATAACTGTTGTTTCTAAATTTAAGGAAAAACATAATAATCAATCATTTAATATTGTTAACGAGAAAAGTAATCTTTTAGAAAAAACTCCAGGTCAGTTTTTAACTGAAGAATATTTCTATAAAGCAGTTTTTGAAGGAGCATCTTCAGTAAATAAAAATAAAAAAAATAATAGTGTAAGTATTTATACAGAAAAAAGAGTATTATATCCTGAAGAACTAATTAATAATAAGATGAATTCAAGAACAATAATTATAGGAGATAAAGGAGAAACTTTTAATTACAGAGGAGGTATGCTGGAACTTAAAGAAAATTATCTAAACTATATTAACTCTGAAGAAAAAATTAAAGAAGAGAAAATTAAGGGAATGATAGTTGATGCTCCTCTGCAAAGCATTAAAAATGTTTATCATGATAGTCTCCATTATTTAAAACAGAATGAAAAAGTTATGGTAATATTTTTGGATGGTTTTGGTTATCATCAATATCTTTACTGTCTTGATAATAATTTTGCACCTTATATGACAAAAATTGAAAATAATACAAGAGCCCTGACATCCTACAAACCAGTTTCAAATACCGGACTGGCTACAGCTTTGACAGGAAAAGGACCAGAAGAACATGGAATTTATTCCCGTGATTTTAATGAATTAAAAAGCAAAGATTTATTTAAAAAAGTAGAAGAAATAGGCTTAAAGAGTAAATATATTGAAGGAAATATAAAGATATTAAATACCTCTCAGGATCCTATTTTAAATCCTGATTTGAATAATAATGGGACTACTGATGATGAAGTTTTTGGGACAGCTAAAAAAGAGATTGAAAAAAAAGCTTCATTATTTTTTATACATTTTCATGGGATTGATGATTCTGGACATGATAATGGGCCCTATTCTAAAAAAACAATAGAGGTTATAAAAAAGACTGACGAATATATAGCTGAATTGGCAAAAAATTGGTCTGGAAAAATAATTATAACTGCTGACCACGGAATGCATAAAACTGCTAATGGTGGAGACCACGGTTTGCTTCTTTATCAGGATATGTTTGTTCCTTATCTAGTAACAGAAGGAGGCGATGATTATGAAAAATAAAAAAATTATTTTTTCAGTATTAATAATTTTAGTGATAGTAATTGCAGTTACAGCTTATATAAACAGAGGTAGTCTTTCTAAAAAAGATACAGCTCAAAAAGAGGCTATTGTTACTTTTAAAATAGATGGAGAAGAAGTAGATAGTATTAGTATGGATCATATAAAAGAACAGGGAGAAAAAACTTTTTCCAAAGAATTAGATACTAGTGATTCGGGTCCAGTTGAACAGCATTATACAGGGGTCCCCCTTAAAAATATTTTAAATTCATTAGATATTGATATGGGTAATAAAGAACAGGTAATAGTCAAAGCAATAGATGGTTACACTGTTGCTTTAACTGCAGAAGAAGTTATGATGGGAAATAATGTTTATCTGATTTACAAAAATAATGGTGAATTTTTGAAAACTAAAAAGCAGGGTGGAACCGGTCCTTATAGATTAGTTATTCGTGAAGATCAATTTGGTCAACGTTGGAATAAATTTGTTACTGAGGTTAATATAAAATGAGATTATTATTAAGTACTCAAAATTTGTCATTTGGTTATAAAAATAATAATGAAAAAATATTAAAAAATATAAATTTAAATTTATACAAAGGGGAAATTCTTGCTATTTTAGGTTTGAGCGGCAGTGGAAAAACTACTCTCTGCCACTGTCTTAGTGGTATTATTCCTCACATTTATGAAGGTGAACTCAAAGGAGAAGTGCAAATCAAAGGGAAGTCAATATTAGATTTAGATTTACCCAAAATTGCAGAATATATAGGAATTGTTTTTCAAAATCCAGAAACTCAGGTTTTTTTTCCAGTTGTTGAAGATGAATTGGCTTTTGGACCGGAAAATTTATGTATAAGCAGAGAAGAAATAGGAAAAAGAATAGAAAACATTTTATCTCTTTTGGGAAAAGAGAATTTGAGATATAAAAAAACAAAACATCTTTCGGGTGGAGAAAAGCAATTAACAGTATTGGCTTCAGTTTTGGCTTTAGAACCAGAAATATTAATATTTGATGAAGTAATGTCCCAAATAGATACTAAGGGAAAAAAATTAATCAAAGAAATAATAATTTTATTAAAAGAAAAAGGGAAAACAATAGTAATGGTTGAGCATGATTTGGAAAATGCTGAAATAGCAGACCGTAAACTTCTTCTTAAAAACGGGAGGTTAAAAAAATTTGCAGGAGAATTATAACAAAGCATTTCTTAAAGCAAATAATATAAGTTTTAGTTATAAAAAAGGTGAATTGCTTTTAAAAGATATTACAGCTTCTTTTTATAAAGGAGAATTTGTGGCTATAATAGGGCCAAATGGATCAGGCAAAACCACCTTTGGAAAAATATTGAGCGGGATTTTATCTGTAGATACTGGGAAAATTTATGTTGACTCTGTAAATATAGAAAATATTTCTTTAGGTAAAATAGGCAAAAAAATTGGTTATCTTTTTCAGGAACCAGAAAGACAGCTTTTTGCCCCAACTGTAAGAGAAGAAATAGCATTTGCTCATTCATTTATGGGAAAAACTAAAGAATTTATTGATAATAAAGTATCAGAAATGATAGAAATATTTTCTCTGCAAGGGTTAGAAAATGCCTCTCCTTATAAAATAAGTCGAGGAGAAAGACAGCGAGTAGCTTTGGCTGCTATTTTAACAAATGAGCCTTCATATTTAATATTAGATGAACCTACAACCGGGCTTGATAGTAAAAGAAAGGGAAAGCTGGCAGAATTTTTATATGAATTAAAAAAACAGGATCTTGGTCTGGCAGTTATTAGCCATGATAAAGATTTTATAGTTGAAAATGCTGATAGAGTTTTAAAAATTTCAGGGGGTGTTATTAATGAAGTTTGATCCCCGTAGTAAACTTGTATTAGTATTTTCTTTTTCAAGTTTGGCAGTTTTTGTAAAAGATATATTTTTATTATTGATAGTATTATTATTATCTTTTTTAACATCTAATTATTTTAAAGGTGACTGGTCTTTTTTAAAAAGGATTAAAAAATTTATTATACTATTTTTAGGAATAGCTTTTTTACAGAGTATTTTTGCTCCTGCTGGAGAGAGTTTATTAACTATAAGCGGTCTTCCGATTTTGACTTTAGGAGGTTTGGCAAAAGGGATAAGAGTGATTTTAAGAATGATGATCATTATTGTTTCTGCGACTATTATGAGAGGTTCTAGTTCACGAGAAATCATCCAGGCTTTAGTTCAGTGGAAAATTCCTTATGAAATTGCCTTTATGGTTTCTCTTGCTATTAGGTTTTTACCAATTTTACGAGATGAAGCTAAGGATGTATTTACTGCTATTCAATTAAGAGGAATCGAAGTTGAAGAACTTTCCCTATATAAAAGATTTAAAGTTTATTCATATTTATTTATGCCTGTTTTATCAGGAGTTATTTATAGAGCACGGGAGTTATCTACTTCTATAGAGAGCAGGGGGTTTCGAGCTTATCCAGAGAGAACAAGTTATATAAAATTAAGATTATCGTTAAAAGATTATATTTTAATGATAACTAGTATGCTATTTACATTAATAATATTAATTTTATATTTCATATAAGAAATGGGGGATTATTATCAAAATTATATCCATTTTTGGAATTAGTGAAACAGGAAAAACTGCAACTGTGGAAAATGTTGTAAAGGAACTTAAAAAAAGAAAATATAGCGTAGGAACAATAAAAGAAATTCATTATGAGGATTTTGCTATTGATACGAAGAGGACAGATACTTTCAGGCATAAAAAAGCAGGTGCTGAACTTGTTACTGCCAGAGGATATAATGAAACTGATATTTTATATCCAGAAAAATTAGCTATAAATAAGATTCTTAAACATTATGATCACGATTTTATAGTTATTGAGGGAGTAGATAAAGGCAATTTTCCTAAGATAATTTCTGCTAAAACTAAAAAAGAAATTGATGAAAGACTGGATGAAACTGTAATAGCTATTACAGGAGTAATTGCAAATAGTATTGATGAATATAAAGGTTTTCCTGTAATAAATAGTCTTAAAAATAAAAAGGAATTAATAGATTTGATTGAAGAAAAAACTTTTGAAAAATTACCTGATTTTCCTGAAGAATGTTGTACAGCCTGTGGATATTCCTGTAAAAAATTAAGTCATAAAATTATTAAAGGAGAAGCTAAAAGAGATGATTGTGTAATTAGCAATTCAGAAGTTACACTATTTATTAATGAGCAAAAAGTTGAGATGGTGCCTTTTGTGCAAAAGATTTTAAAAAATGCTTTAAATGGAGTTGTTAGTGAATTAGAAGGTTATGAAAATAATGCAAAAATAAGGGTTGAATTTGAACAATTAAATGAGGATGTCTAAAAATGAAAATTAAAAACCGGGAAGTTAAAATAGTTAAAAAGTTTAAAAGTAAAAGGAATAAAGTGTTTTTAGTAAAAACTGATAATAATAAAAAATATGTATTAAAAAGTTATCGAAAAAGTAATTTTCTCGAAAAAGAGTTAGAAATAATAAAAAAATTATATAAAAAATCAGTTAATGTTCCAAAAATCATTTCTAAATCAAATAATTATATTTTAATGGAGTATATTAAAGGAGAAACCCTTTTATCTTATATTTTAAGTAAAGAAAAGGAAAAAGCTAAATATGTGGAATTAAATGAGATGTTTCAAGAAATATTTGACTGGTTGAATAATTTTTATAATGTATTTGATGAAATAAATATAATAAAAGGGGATGTAAATTTAAGAAATTTTATTTTAAAAAAAATTAATGGAAATAAAATAAAAATTTATGGTTTAGATTTTGAAAATCTCAAAACTGGAGATAAAGAAGAAGATATAGGGAAAATGTGTGCATTTATTATTTGTTATAAGCCTGAATTTAGTAACTGGAAGAAAGACTTTATAAAAAGATTTTTTGAGTTTATGAATTCAAAGCTTGAACTTAATCCTGATCTGACTTGCCAATATTATCATAATGAATTAAAAAATATTGAAAAAAGAAGAAATTTAAAAGTAAAAAATAAAATTTATGAAATTTTAAATTAACTTATTTCAGTTGAATGTGTGTTTATAACTTGTAAATAAGTGAAAGTTGTATTATAATAAAGGCGAAAAGTTAAAGGCAGTATCTTATTATGAGAACTGTACTTGTTAGCTTTTCTGATAGCTTAAAAATTACATAATTTAAGTTTTCTACCTGGATCTAATTGACCGGGATAGAAACGGAAAAATATAGCTATCCTTAGAAAGAGGATAACTATATTTATGAGAAAATTATGCCTTCCGTCTCTATTGTGGGGGGCTTTTTTGTTTTTAATTAAAATTTTTAAGGAGTAAAATAAATATGGATGATAATAATATTCTAAAAATCAAAAATTTAACTAAAAAATTTGGTGGAGTAAAAGCTTTAAATAATTTTGAAATGAAAGTTAAAAGAGGAGAAATCCATGGTTTGATAGGGCCCAATGGGGCTGGGAAATCAACACTTTTTAATATAATAAGTGGTTTTTTAGAAGCAGATAAGGGAGAAATCATTTATAATAATAAAAATATAAATAATTATAAGCCTGAGAAAAGAGCAGCTATGGGAATTAGCAGAACTTTTCAAAAAAGTAATATTGTCAGTGAAATGAGTCTTGTTGATAACATTATTGCAGGAATGTATAGAGAACAAAGTAATCCACTAAAAGATTTTTTTGGAAAACATTTTACTATTTTTAAAAGAGAGAAAAAAAGAAAAAAGCAGGCTAAAGAAGCTCTTCGTTTTGTTGGTTTAGAAAATTATGAAGGTCGTTGGAGTGATGAATTAGTCTGGGTAGAAAGACAACTTGTTCAATTAGCAAGAGCAATTATTTCTAAACCTGATATTTTGCTACTTGACGAGCCGGCAGCAGGAATGGGAAGCAAAGAAAAAAAGAGAATAAAAGAAGTTATTGCTAATATTAATGATAAAGGAATTACAGTTGTAGTTATCAGTCATGATTTAGATGTAATTATGGAAATTTGTGATCAGGTTAGTGTTATTAATTTTGGAGAATTGATTTTTGCTGGTGATACCGAAGCAGCACGGAAAAATGAAAAAGTTATGGAGGCATATACAGGTGAAAAGTAAAGAAAAATTACTTGAAATAGATAGTTTATATTTAAATTATGGTTCTATAAAAGCTGTAAAAGGAATAAGTCTTTATTTAAAAAAGAATGAAATTGTAACTTTAGTAGGAGCTAATGGAGCAGGAAAGTCTAGTTTGCTTAAAGGTATAATGAATATAGAAAAGACAAAAGGTGATATACTTTTTAAAAATAATAAAATAAATAATTTGGCAACAGAAAAAATAGTCAACAAAGGTATTAGTATAATTCCAGAAGGGCATTTGATTTTTTCTTCAATGACAGTCTGGGAAAATTTGCAATTAGGAGTATATCAAGGAAACAAGGATAAAGATATAACCTTAGAAGAAATATATAATTATTTTCCTATTTTAGAAAAAAGGAAAGAGCAAAAAGCCGGGACATTAAGTGGTGGTGAACAGCAGATGCTTTCCATTGGCAGAGCTTTGCTTTCTGGTCCTGAACTTCTTTTAGTAGATGAACCTTCATTAGGACTTGCTCCCCAGATTGTTCAGGATATTTTTACAATCCTAAAAAAACTAAATAAAGATGGATTTACAATTTTACTTGCAGAACAGAATGTAAAAAAATCTCTTGAAATAGCAGATCGAGCATATGTTTTAAAAACAGGTGAAATTGTCAGAGAAGGAAAAGCAAATGATATGTTAGCAGAAAGTAATTTTATGGATTTATACTTAAATTAAAGTGCAGGTGGAAATTATGGAAATTGTGTTAGCACAAATTGTAAATGGTTTTTCTTTAGGCAGTATATATGTTTTATTAGTAACAGGTTTTAATTTAATGTTACTTGTTGCTAGAATAATACAATTTGCCTATCCTCAATTTGTAGTTTTATCTATGTATGCAAGCTGGGCTGTTTTGGAAAGTACAAACAATATATTTTTGGCAGCTCTGGCAGCTATAATATCTTCAATAATTTTAAACTTATTAAGTGAACCTATTTTTAGAAGGATAAATAATAGAGAAAATGTTGATATAAATGCTTCTTTTGTTGCTTCTATGGGGTTGAGTATGATAATTGTAGAAATCATGTCTCATTCTATTAATAATGGATTTCCAGTGTCTTTTCCAGATTATTGGGGAGGGAAAAATTTATTTTCCTTTGGTTATATAAATTTAGGTAGAGGGGAATTTTATGCCCTGACTGGCGGAATAATATTGGTCGCGATATTCTTTTATCTTTTATATCATACTCATTATGGAAGAGTTTTTAGGGCGATAGCAGAAAGTAGAAAAACTGCTAAACAGGTAGGACTGGCTGTTTTAAAATCAAGTATTTTAAGTTATTTAGTAGCAGGTATATTAGGCGGAATAATAGCAATTTTATTTTCCATGTTATTAGGCTCAGCCTCACCTTGGCTTGGAGAATCTGTAGCTCTTAAAGTTCTAGCGGTTTCTATTACAGCAGGTTTAGGTAATCTTAAAGGTGGGTTGTATGTTGGATTGAGTCTTGGTATTCTTGAGTCTTTAGCAGTTGGTTTTTTAGCAGGTTCCTGGGCGAATGTTATAGCCTTTGTCTTAATGCTTATAGTTGTCTTAACAAAACCTGAGGGACTTTTTGGAGCAGCAATTGAATAGATTAATTAGTAATACAGGAGGTTTTTCATTTGTCTATAACTTTTAATTATTTTATAGGATTTTCATTTATATATATATTAATGGCCTGGGCAATATATCTACCTTACCGGGTTAAAGATTTGCATTTCTTAACAGTGGCTACAATGGCTGTAACTGCATATTTTAGTGGGGTGGCAGCTGTTAATTGGGGATGGCCTTTTTATTTAGTCTTAATTAGTGGAATATTATTAGGAGCATTAATTTCTTATATAATATCATTTGTTATAGGAGATGTTCCCACTTTTACTGTTGTAATTGTTGGAATAACATTTATTTTTATCACAAAAACTGTAATTGAAAATACAGATTATTTAGGAGGGACAATGGGTTTTTTTGCAATTCCTGCAGTTGATAACATTTTATTAATTATGACAGGTATAACCTTAGTTATTTCATATTTTCTTTATATGATTGATAATTCTCAATTAGGTAGAGCTGCTTCGGTTATTTTTGCTGATAAAAAAATGGCTTATAGTCTTGGTATTAAGCCTAAAAGAATTGGTCGATTGTTTCAAACAATAAGTGGTGGAATTGCTGGAAGTGCTGGTGTTTTATATGCTTATTTTACTGGAAGTCTTTTTCCTGACTTTTTTTCATTTCACCTGGTAGGAACTCTGATGACAATTGTTTTTATTGGTGGATATAGTACGATGTGGGGGATAATTTTTTCAGCCCTAATTTTAGGAGGAGTACCTATTCTTTTGCCAAGTGCAGTATCTTCCTGGAAAAATTTGATATATGGTGTATTATTGGTATCTGTGATTTTAATAAAACCTGATGGTTTAATAACTAAAAAATTTCTTTGGAAAATAAAAAATAAAATTAAGGGGATGTAAAAATGAGAAATTTATTTAAAATTTTTATTTTTTCACTTATAGTAGTAGTTGCTTTTTCTGGAGTTTCTTTTGCTCAAAATGAAGTGAAAGTTGAGAAATGGACTATTCCTTTTTTAAATAGTGTAACAGGACCTATTGCCAGTATTGGGGAATATATGTCCTGGAGTGCTAAATATGCTGCCAGAGAGATAAATGCAAATGGTGGTATTAGAGGAAAGGATGTAGAAATAAAGATATATGATACAGGAGTTGAACCAGATAAAGGTATAAAACAAATGAGTAAAGTAGTTGATGATGCTCTGGTAGTAATGGGACCTGTACCAGAAGCAGTAATTATGGCAGCAGTTCCTCTAGCTGCAAGAAATGGCCTGTTTTCCATGCCTGTTTCAACGAGTTATGAATATGCCCAAAAATATTTTCCCTGGACATTGTCCTGGTATCCACCAACTGATGAAAAACTTCCACCTATAACTGAATTATGGGCAGAAAAAAATCCAGAAATGAAAAAAGTGGTTCAATTTGTAGAAAAATGGGCAGCCTGGCCTGGAATGGCAGATGCTCATCAAATTGGTCTTGAAAATAAAAATGTTGAAGTTGAAAACATAGAAGTACCACAAAATATGGTTACTTTTGATTCCTTAGTGGTAAAAGCTTTATCTAAAAATCCTGATGGTATACTTCTAACAACTAATTCAGATAAAGCAGCTAAAATAATAAAACAATTAGAAGATAGAGGTTGGAAAGATAAAGAAAACATTTTAGTATTTAGTAGTGCTGATGATACTCCCCTTTATACAATAGGTGGAAAAGCACTTGAAGGAATTTCAATATATAATTATATTAATCCAAATAGTAATAATCCTCGTTGGCTTAAATTTAAAGAAGAGTACAAAAAGGATCATGATGGTAAAGCGCCAGGATCTCTTGCTACAAATTATTATGATGCAGTATATATGATTAAAGAGGCTATTGAAAATAAAAAAATAACTGGTGATCCAGCTAAACTTGAGGAAGAAAGAAAAATGATTAGAGATTACACTCGCAATGTAGATAATTTTGAAGGAATCCAATTAACCTGGGATATGAATGAAGGAGTACCAGGGTCAAAAGGTGCCTTCTTATTTAAAATAATCGATGGAGAGAAAAAATTGATTGGTGAAGTAAAATAAAGAGATGTAGTATAAATAACTTAATTGACCTTCGAGGTGATATATAATATAATTAATGATGAATTAATAAGAGTTTTTAGAGAGGGGGCATTTTCTTGACTAAAAGAAAAGTGCTGGAAGTTAATAATCTTAATTTAGTATTAGATAAAACAAAAATTTTAAAGGATTTTTCCTTTGATTTAAATGAAGGAGAAGTTTTTGCGGTGATTGGTCCTAATGGTTGTGGTAAATCCAGTTTAGCCTATACATTAATGGGGTTAAATGGTTATCAAGAAAATAGTGGAGAAATAAAATTAAATGGTGAAAAGATAAATGGATTAGCTACTAATAAAATCGCCCAAAAAGGTATGACACTTGCCTGGCAGGAGCCTGCCCGTTATGAAGGAGTTACTGTGCGGAAATTTCTATCTCTTGGGTTGGAAAGCCAGGGTAAAGAAGTAAACGAAAAAGAACTTGCTGAGGCTTTAGAAGAAGTTGCTATAGTTCCCAGTAAATATCTTAATAGAAAAATTGATGATACTTTAAGTGGTGGTGAAAGAAAGAGAATAGAACTTGCTTCTATTTTGCTTATGGAACCGGATGTGGTTATCCTTGATGAACCTGATTCTGGAGTTGATGTAGTTGCTTTAAATAATATAAGTCAGGTAATAGAAGATTTTCGCGAAAAGGGAACAGGAGTTATTTTAATAACTCATAATGAAGAAATGCTCCAGATGGCTGATAGATCTGTATTAGTATGCAATGGAGAAATATTAAAAAGAGGTGCACCAGAAGATATAAGTCGTTATTTTAAATTTGAATGTGTTCCCTGTGAAGATGAAAATTATCAGGAACATCTGGAGGTGAGTTCTCTTGGATGATTATGAGATGATGGTCGATGCTTATAAGGATGCCGGGGGAGATGATGTTTTTTCTGATAGTGATGTAGCTCATATAGTTCTGGAACGAGATAAAGTTTTAGGAACAAATAGTGTTGAAGGACTTGAAGTCGATGTTAAAAAACAAAAAGCGGGTATGGTAGCTGTTAAAGTTACAATACTTGAAAATTATAAAATATCCAATCCTGTTCATATGTGTTTTGGAGTTTTACCCGAAAAAGGGAAACAGGTAATAGATATGGAAGTAGAAGTTGAAAAAAATGCTTCTGTAGAAATTATGGCTGATTGTGTTTTCCCAAATGCAACAGAAGTTGTACATGAGATGGAAGCAGATATTATTGTTCATGAAGGTGGTAGTTATCTTTATGAAGAAAACCATTTTCACGGTGATGATGGTGGAGTTAAAGTACTAGCTAAATCAAATATTGAATTAAAAAAGGAAAGTGAATTTAAGACAATTTTTAATCTTCGTAAAGGAAGAATTGGTGAAATAGAATTTGATTATGAATCTGTTGTTGAAGATAATGCAGTTTTAGAAATGATAGCCAGAATGCAGGGTTATGCAGATGATAAAATAAAAATACGCGAAGCTGGTGACCTTGTTGGCAAAGGTTCTCGAGGTTATCTTGAAACAAAAATAGCTCTTCAGGATCAGGCAGAAGCAGAAGTTTTAAATGAATTAACTGCTTTAGCTGATGGTGCCAAAGGACATGTTGACTGTACTGAAATAATTAAAGATGAAGCTATTGCCAGGGCAGTTCCTATTGTTGATGTTCGTGATCCAGGTGCCAAAGTTACTCATGAAGCTGCTATTGGTAGTGTGGACAGTACCCAGCTTCAGACATTAATGGCCCGAGGTCTTGATGAAGAAGATGCAACAGATGTTATTGTACAGGGGATGTTAAATAGTTAAAATCAAATATATAATCTCCTCTGAAATTATTCAGAGGAGATTTTATTCTTTAAGTAGTTAAATTATACATATGGGAGGTAATAATTTTGGGAGATTCCAAAAAAAATTTGAATAAAGAAATTACTATTATCGGTGGTGGCGTAGGAGGTTATGTGGCAGCTATTAAAGCAGCTCAGATGGGTGCTGAAGTCGCTTTAATTGAAAAAGAAAATATTGGTGGAGTTTGTTTAAATAGAGGTTGTATACCTACTAAAGCTATGGTACGTTCTGCTGAAGTTTATGATAATATAAATGATGCAAAACAATTTGGCCTGGATATTGATAAAGAGGCCGTATCTGTGAATATGAAAAAAGTAGTTAAGAGAAAAGATAGAGTTGTAAGAAGATTGGTGAAAGGTGTTGAACATCTTTTAAAATCTCATGATGTAGAAATAATTGAGGGAGAAGCAGAATTTGTTGATGAAAATAAAGTTTTTGTAAATTCTGAAGATAATGACTTGGAAATAAAATCAGAAAAGATTATAATTGCTACCGGCTCAAAAGTAAGTAAAATTCCTATTGACGGAATTGATCTGTCAGGAGTAATAGATAGTAATCAGGCTCTAGAATTAGATGAACTTCCTGAAAAAATGGTAATTGTCGGTGGAGGATATATAGGTATGGAATTTGCCTTTATTTATGCCAATTTTGGGGTAGAAGTTACAGTTGTAGAATTTTTAGATGAAATTCTTGGAAATTGTGGTCCTGATATGTGTAAAGAAATTCACCGTTCAGCTCGTAGAAAAGGGATCAATATTCTCACTGGAAGTAAAGTTGAAAAAATAAGAGAAGAAAATAATGAATTGGTAGTAGAATATACAAAAGATAAAGAAAAAAATGAAGTAAAAGGAAATAAAGTTCTTATGGCTGTAGGTAGAGAGCCATATTTTGAAGGTCTGGGAATTGATAAAATAGGTATTAAACTTGATAAAAATGAAAGAGGAATTAAGGTAAATAAAAAAATGGAAACTAATATTCCTGGCATCTATGCTATTGGTGATGTAACTGATGAAATTCAGTTGGCTCATGTTGCTTCTCATCAAGGTATGATAGCAGTTAAAAATATTTTAGGTAAAGAAGTTGAAATGGATTATGATGTTGTCCCCAGTGCTATTTTTACCAGTCCTGAAATAGCAAATGTTGGTTTAAATCCTGAACAAGCAGAAGAAAAAGGAATTGATTATGAAATTGGATATTTCCCATTTAGAGCAAATGGTAAAGCTTTAGCTCAAGGGGAGAGACAGGGCTTTATTAAATTAATACAGGAAACGAATAGTGGAAAAATAATAGGTGCTAAAATAATTGGTACTCATGCTTCAGACCTTATAAGTGAAGTAACTTTAGCTATTAAGAATGAACTAACTGCAGAAGATATTGCCGAAACTATTCATACTCATCCTACAACTGCAGAAGTTATTCATGAGGCTGCACTTGATTTGGTTGAAGAATCAATTCACTTTGCATAATAAAAAAATATAGTTGGAGGGTAAATAAAGTGAAAGAAACAAAAAAATTACTAATGGCTCATTCAGAACAATATAACCCCTGGTATAATTTAGCATTGGAAGAATATTTGTTAGACAATATTAAATCTGGAGAAGTTATGCTTTATCTCTGGCAAAATGATAAAACTGTAGTTATTGGTAGAAATCAAAATGCCTGGAAAGAATGTCAGTGTAAAAAGCTGGAAAATGAAGATGATGGCCATTTAGCTCGTCGTCTTTCTGGAGGTGGAGCAGTATATCATGATCTAGGTAATTTGAATTTTACTTTTATTATGGATAGGGATTTATATGATCTGGATAAACAGCTTGAAGTTATTTTAAAAGCAGTAAATAAACTGGGGATTAATGCAGAATTTTCAGGTAGAAATGATTTAATTGTAAATGGAAAAAAGTTTTCAGGTAATGCTTTTTATTTTGGTACAAATTCAGCTTATCATCATGGTACCCTTATGTTTGAAACTGATTTTGAAAAATTAGTAGATTATTTACAGGTTTCTGAGGAAAAAATCAAATCAAAAGGTGTTGAATCTGTGCGTTCTCGAGTTGCTAATTTAAAAGAAATAAATCCTGATATAAGCCTTAATGCTCTTAAAAAAGCATTAAAAGAAAGTTTTGGAGAAGTATATGGTAGTAATGAAAATGATATAAGTGAAGATGAATATTATGATCCATCTCAAATGAATGAAATAGAGGATTTATACGAAAAATATTCTTCCTGGAAATGGCGTTATGGACAAACTCCAGATTTTGATATAGATTTTGAGAAAAGATTTAACTGGGGAGAAATAGAAATTGGATTAAAATTAAAAAATGGGGTAATTAAAGAAGCAGATATATATTCTGATGCAATGGATGTTCAATTAATAGAAATGATTAAGAATGGACTTGAAGGTACTTCTTTTAAAAGAACAGATATTTTAAATAGTATTGATGATCTTAAAGAAAAAGAAAGTAATTTCAGTTATACAGAAGCAGCAGATTATAGTCAAAAAGGAGTTGTGGAGGACCTTAAAGATTGGTTAAAAGAAAAAGAAATATAATTAATTAAAGAAGCACTTCCTCTTAGAAAAAGGAAGTGCTCTTACTGTTTATGTTTAAAGTTTTAAGCTTTACTCCATTTTATAATTTCTTTTAAAGACATATCTTTTCCATACATAAGCATACCTACTCTAAATATTTTACTGGCAAGTCTAATAAAGAAAAATGCTGATAGGGCTAAAATTGTTGTTGTAAGAGCAATTTCCCAGATTGGTGGAGTAGATACCCCCATTCTAAGTAACATAGTAGTTGGAGTAAAAACAGGAATATAACTTAGTATTCTAGAAATTGTACCTGAAGGATTCTGCAATAAGATTGAAGCAAACCAGACCGGTACAATAGGGACTATAACTATTAATCCATTTAATGATTGCCCACTTGATTGCAGGTCTTTACTACTGGCCCCAGCAATAGCATTTAACCCAGATATCATAGCAAATCCAAGTAAGAAATAGACAAACATATAGGCATTTTTAATACTGAAAAGAATATTCAATGGTAGATCAAAAAATCTATTTGCTACCAGTGAACCTGCTGCTCCCCAGACAATCACCTGACAAATCCCGAGAAATCCATAACCTAGTACTTTTCCATACATAAGATTTTTTGGAGTAAGTGATGAAAAAAGAATTTCTACAAGTTTATCACTTTTTTCTTTATTTATACTTTGCATTAGAGCACTTCCAGAAAACATTGAAGAAAAAGCCATCAACATAGCCAGACCTAATGGTAAGAAAATAGCAGCTATTCCTGTATCATCTTTTTGCAAAGATTGAGTTTGAAAATTTACATTTTGAGTTAATCGTAATATTTGGTCAGCTGAATAACCATTTTCACTTAAGCGTTTTTCAATAACAATATTACTTAAAATATTAGAAATTACATTACCATCTAATCCTCTTAATTCTTTATAATAAACTGTTGCTTGATTATTATTTACTATATTAGAAGGTATTAGAACAATACTATCATAATTATTAACTTCTAATATATTTCTGAGTTCATCTTTATTAGTAGTGGCTTTTATTTTTTCTAAAGTAATGTCTTCATTAGTAAAATTTTGATTTAATTCTTCATAAATATAATCGGTTTGATCAATTAAACCTATTTTAAGACCGGACTGAGAACTGCTTCCTCCAATATAACCTGCCCCTCCTGCTATAACTAAAATTAAAAGTGGAAATATAAAAGTCATAAATAAAAAAGTTTTATTACGTATATTTTTCTTTATTTCCCATTTAGCTACTTTAAATGTATTATTCATTTGCTACCCCTCCTTTGATGGAATTAATAAATATGTCATGAAGAGAAGGGCTTGTAATTGAAAGTTCTTTTATATCAATGTTATTACTTAGATCATCTAAAAAAGAATTTAAATTTTCAGGATTATTTATATAAAAGCTGGCTTTATTTGATTTAGCAGTATAATTACTTATATTGATATTTCCTTTCAAGAAGTTATCATTACCACTATAAGTCATCTCAACTTTTTTTTCTTCATAATTATCTTTTATTTCATTTAAATTTCCATATAAAACTTTTTTTCCTTTATTTATAAGAAAGATTCTATCACAGAGTTCTTCAACCATGTTCATTCGATGAGAAGAAAGTAAAATACTCATCCCATCTGCAACTAATTCTTCTAAAATTGATTTAAATAAATCCTGATTTACTGGATCCAAGCCAGAAAAAAGTTCATCTACAATTAATAATTCTGGATTGTGAATTATTGATATTATAAATTGCACCTTTTGTTGCATACCTTTTGAAAGTTCATCTATTTTGTTGTTTGCATAATCATCTAATTCAAGTTTTTCAAGCCAGTATTCAGCTTTCTTTTTACTTTTTTCTGGGGGTATATTATTTAAATCAGCGAAATAAACAATAGTTTCTAAAACTTTTGTATCTTTATAAATTCCTCTCTCTTCAGGCAGATAACCCATTTTACTTTTATCATCTATAGAAAAATTACTAAAAGAAATTTTTCCTCCATCTGGGGCAATAATATTTAAAATCATTCTAATAATGGTAGTTTTACCTGCTCCATTTGGCCCCAATAATCCTAGAATTTCACCATCATATAGATCAAAAGACACATTATCAACAGCTTTTTGAGCTGCATAATTTTTTGTTATATTACCTACTTCTAAAACTTTTTCCATTAATTAATTAACCTCCTAATTTTTATTTAAATTTGTTATTTTAATAACAATAACTATATAATAATTTCTGCAAATGAATTATAATTCCTTCTTTTTATGAATATTAATTGTTTTTCTTAAGATATATTATCATTTACTAGAAAATTAAATAATATTTTAAGAAAAAATTAATAAATTTAAAAGGATTTTTAGGATTATTCTTGTATTAATAAATATAAGAGTAATATTTTTTAAAAAAGAATAGGAGGAATAAGATGAAAGATAAATTAAAAGGTATATTTGATACTGAGAAATTAGATTATGGTGATTTACGGCATGAAAAAAATAATGAAACTGAAATCAGCATTGAAGGAAAAGAAATAAAAAATATTAAAAACTCATATAGAGAAGGAGGGCATATTAGAGTATATAATAATGGAAGTAAAGCTGTTGGTTCATTTAGTGAATTAGATGAAGCTTTTAAAAGTAGAGATAATCTAATAAATATTAGCAAAAGAGGATCTGAATTTCAAAAAGAAAGTATTAGATTAAAAAATGCAGAAGTAATAAAAGATAAAGTTTTTACTGAAGTTAATAATGATCCAAGAGATTATTCTCTAGAAGAAAAAAAAGATTTAGTTCAAAAATATAATGAACTTGCTTTAAAACAAAAACATGTTGTTAATACCAGATTTCATTATAGACAATTTTATTCCAAAAGATATTTTATTAATTCTGAAGGTAGTGAAATTGAATATGATTTATTAGGAAGTTATATTACCGGTCAGATATTTGCTAAAAAGGATGGTGTGGTACAAACAAAAAGAGTATCTTTTGGAGCTTATCCTGAATTTTCTAATTTAGTAGATAGAGAAGATGATCTTTTAGGTGAAATAGATATTTTACAGCAGCTTTTAGATGCTGATCCTATCAAAGCAGGTACTTATCCAATTATTATTAATCCAAAATTGGCTGCTGTTTTTATACACGAGGCTTTTGGGCATCTTTCTGAAGCAGATATAATAAAAAATAATCCTGCTTTTAGAGAGAAACTACAATATGGAACCAAGATGGGAAATGAAATTTTAACTGTAGTTGATGATCCAGGTTTAGAAGGAACACCGGGTCATTATAAATATGATGATGAGGGACAAAAAGGAAGACGTACAGAATTGATAAAAGATGGAATATTAAATGGAAGATTGCATTCTCGGGAAACTGCTGCCAGTTTTTCAGAAGAACTTTCTGGAAATATGAGAGCTGTTGATTGTCAATATACACCAATTATAAGAATGTCTAATATTTTTATTGAAAATGGAGAATCAACTAAAAAAGAATTATTTGAGTCAATAGAAAATGGATATTATCTCCTAAATGGTAAAGGTGGCCAGACCTCAGGTGATCAGTTTACATTTGGAGCTGAATATGGTTACAGAATAGAAAATGGTTGTAAAAAAGAAATGGTTAGAGATATAAATATTAGTGGAGAATTATTTTCTACTCTCCAAAATATTTCGATGATTGCTGATGACCTCTATTTTAATGAATTAGGTGGTTGTGGTAAAGGAAATCCAATGCAGCTTAATATGTTTTCTGGTACTGGGGCTCCCCATATTAAACTGGATAAAGCTAATGTAGGAGGGAAATAAAGATGAAATCAATTAAAAATTTAAAAAATAGATTTGAACAAAAAGAGTATTTAAAAAAGAAAATTGATAAGCTGAAAATAAATATTGAAAATTGGGATCTCCAGGACATAACTCAGGAAAATTTAACAGCCAGTTCTTTACGTGTAATTAAAGATGGCAAATTAGGTTCTAATACAACCCTGGGAGAATCAGTCAAAGTTAAGAAAAATTTAATAGATGGAGCAGAAGAATCTGCTGATTATGGAGAAGAAACAGATCTTGTATTTAGTAAGGAAAGTATGGATAAACTTGACCCTGCAGTTCGTGAAAATTATGAAAAAGCAGATGCCGAAAAGATTTTTGCATTCATTACTGAAGTTAGTGATTATATTAAAAATAAAAATGAAGATATAGTATTAAATCTTAATTTAAATAAAAGATATGAAAAAATAAAGATTGATACAGATAACAAAGGAGACCTAAAAGAAGAATTAGTTAATTTTCATTTTGATTTTGGGGCTCCTATTCCTGGTGGAGGCTCAACTCTTTATAGATCTTTTAATCAGGAAAAAATGTTTGACGAAATTCCTAAAGCTGAAATAGATGAATTTTTAGCTGAATATGAAAATACTTATGAAATATCCACACCAGAAACTGCCAAAATGGATGTGCTTTTTTCACCAAGATCTCTTTACTTCTTTTTTATTAGTCTACAGGCAGGGATAAGTGGTAGAACAATTTTTCAGGGGACTTCACCTTTAATGAACAAATTAGATAAAAAGATATTCTCAGATAAAATAAATGTTAATGATAAACCACAAATGAAAAATGCTGCTGGTAGAAGGTCTTTTGATGATGAGGGTATACCTACATCTCAAAAAGAAATAATAAATAAAGGTTTGTTAAAAAACTATATTTTTGACTTAGAATATGCTAATAAAATGGGAGAAAAACCTACCGGTAATGGTTTGAAAAGAACTTTATTTGGAGAAGGAATAAACACTCCAGTTTCACCTAATTTTGTAAATCCTGTGTTAGAACCTGGGGATAAAAGCAAAAAAGATTTGCTAAATTCAATGGATGAAGGAATTTTAGTTGAAAGTGTAATAGGATTTCATTCTTCAAATTATGAACAGGGTCATTTTTCAGTTCAGGCTCAGGGTTTTCATGTTAAAAATGGTAAATTACAGGGAAGATTACAGGATGTTATGATTGCTGGAAATATTTATGAAGATTTTGAGGAAATAAAAGGTGTTGGAGATGAGATTTATCCTAATATGAAAGGCTATGCACCTTATTTATTGGTTAACAATGTTTCTGTAACAGGAAAATAATATAATCATTAAAAGAGGCCACAGTAAAGTGGCCTCTTTTAAAATAAGTAGATTAATTAGTTTATTTGTTTTTATAATTCATCATTTAAATATTTATCAATACCTACTGCTGCATCATGGCCTGTAGCAATAGCATTTATCACATCTGGACCCTGAGCAATATCTCCACCGACAAATAACCAGTCAACAGATGTTTGACTATGTTCATTGATTTTTATTCTTGGTCCTTCATATTCTACATCTACAACATCATCTATATAACTGTTGTCTCCAGCCTGACCGATTGCTTCAATAACCATATCACATTCTAAGTTTTGAATATCATTGTCATCAAAAGTAGGATTAAAATTCATTTCTTCATCAAAAACTGATACACAACAATTAGTACAGACATGAGCAATAGACCCATCTTCATTAACTTCAATTTCTTTAGGTCCTCTTCCTGGTTCAAAGACAACTCCTTCTTCTCTTGCTTCTTCAACTTCTTCCTCATCTGCAGGTAAAACATCTTCAGTTTCAAGGGAAGTAACAGTTACATCGACTTTTCCATAACGCTGTTTTTGGATTCTGGCCATTGAACGGGCTATATCCATAGCAACATTACCTCCACCAATGACTACAATGCTTTCAGTAGTGGGAACTTCCTTTCCTCTTGCCAAATCTGCAAGGAGATCTACTGCCTGATAAACATTATTATTTTCCGTTCCAGGAACTCTGGTACTTCGACCATTATGAAGACCTGTTGCTGCAAATACTGAATCATATTTTTGATGTAATTCATCAAGAGTGATATCTTCACCAACTCTGGTATTGAATATGAATTCTACTCCCAGACTTTTTATATAGTTAATATCCTTATCGAGAGCATCATAGGGTAGACGATATTCCGGAATACCATATCTCATCATACCTCCTGCCTTTTCTTTGTCTTCATAAACTGTAATTTGATATCCCATAACACTTAAATAATGGGCAGCAGAGAGACCAGCTGGACCGGCACCGACTATTGCAATTTCTTTATCATTTTGTTCAATTTTTTCAGTTCCAAGTACCTTTTTATAATCTGCAGAATCTACGTTATCTACTGCATAGCGTTTTAACCAGCGAATGGAGATTGCTTCCCCTCTATGAGTTAAAGCACAAACTCCTTCACATTTATGAGTACAAACTCGTCCACAAACTTCTGGAAGTGGATTATCTTCATAAATTTGTTGTAAAGATTCGTCTAAATCTTCATCGAATATACCTCTAATATACTGAGGAATATTCATATTAGCTGGACAGGTATCTGTACATATTTCACATTCAACACAACGAGAAGCTTCTTTTTCAGCTTTTTCTTTTGAAAAACCTTCTACGATTTCAACAAAAGAGTCAACTCTTTCTTCTGGTTCAAGCATTTCCATATTTACTCTTTCTAAATCTAAAAGATCAGAATTATCATCTCTTAAATAACCTAAAGGAGCTTCTACTTCATTAATATCATTTTCTTCATCTGGTTGAATAATAAAGTTATCTGGATCTATATCTTGATAACTATAATCACGACTCATTTCAAGAGAACCAGTAGTGCAGGCATCCACACAAAGACCACACCAGCAGCATCTTCCATAATCAATCTGGGGTTTTTCATTTTTTTCACCTTCAACTTTTGGTTTATCTAATAATTCAACCATATTGATTGCATCATTTACACAGACATCCTGACAGGTTCCACAACCAATACATTCTTCTAAATCATTTATATGAAAACCTCTATATCTTTTAGCAGCATCTTTAGTTTCAGCAGGGTATCTAACTGTTTCAGGTTTTTTAACTAAGTTTTTAAAAGCTGTACCTGGTGAAAAGATGCTTTTTTTATCTTTAGACAATTTATTTCACCTCACTTTATAAATTTTATCTATCAAATTCTGGTGGGCAGATTCCGAGACTTTTAGCCCAAACAGGTACATCAGCAACTCTAGTGCCAGGAAGATATTCAGTAACTCCATAAAGACCTAAAGGATTAGAGGCACCTCTAACATGGACTCTATATGGTTTTAATCCTCCATCAGAAACCATATAATAACCATATTCGCCTCTTTTTGATTCGATTTTAACATAGGCATCTCCTTCAGGGATTCTATATTTAAGAGCATTTCCTAAATCTAATTTTACAGGCCCTTCAGGAATATTATTAATAAGTTGTCTGATTATTTTTATACTTTGGGTCATTTCTTCTCTCATTATTTTTAATCTATCCCAGGCATCACCATTTTCACCAGTTGGTATTTCAAAATCAACTTCATTATAAGCAGCATAAGGCATCATTTTTCTTACATCATAAGGTTTGCCATTTGCTCTTAGTACTGGACCGGTTGCTCCCATTTCTATTGCTTCTTCCTCAGTTATTACTGCTTTACCTTTCCAACGTTTGTGAGCATTTGGGTTTTCATAAAGAGCTTTATCTAAATCAGGTAGGCGATTTTCTTCTAAGTCATCCATTACTTCCAGAATATGTTCAAAAGTTTCATCTTCAATATCCTGTCTTACTCCACCTGGTCTGATATAAATATGATAAACTCTTCCTCCAGTTATTTCTTCAAATAGATCAAGAATATAATCTCTAGCCAATGTACCCCACTGCATGACAGTATATTGACCTATACCAGCAGCATTACCGCCAATTGAAAAAATATGTCCCTGTATTCTTGCCAATTCAAGAATTATTGATCTAATATAATCTGCTCTTTTTGGTACTTCAAGATCTCCGATAGCTTCATAACCCATAGCATAAACCATTTCATTTATATCAGGCTCTTCAACGCAAATACGAGGTACTAGAGCAGTATTTTTAATCCAGATTCTTTCTTCCATTAATTTTTCAAAACCACGATGGAGATGACCTGCATTTGGTTTAGCTTCTGTTACTGTATCACCTTCAAAGTCATAAATAATACCATAATTTCCAGGTACTCCAGGATGGTTAGGTCCGAAAAATATTTCAGTCTGTGTGTTTTTGTCCATTGTAATCCCTCCATTCATATTCTTCATTTACAAATTCCCGAGTATCAAAATCTTTACGCATTGGGGGGATCTCATTCCAATTTTCCAGGATTAATTCTTCTAAATTATCATTTCCTTCAAATTCAACTCCAAAGAAATCATGAATATCTCTTTCATAAAATTCAGCTACTGGCCAGATTTCTTTTAGAGTTACAAAAGTAGCTTTGTCTCTATCTATTCTTGTTTTTACACTTATATTTATATAATCTTCATATGAAAAGAGGTGATAAACAAGTTCAAATTCATTATCATCAATCCAGTCAACACAGCTTATGGTAGAAAGATGTTTATAGCTATTTGATTTGAGAAAACTTAAGGACTGGATTGTCTTGTCAGGTGTAAAACTGACCGAGAGATTTTGCTTTCTTTTTTTATTAATTTCAAGAGGGTCCAGATTATTTTCAATTAATTTTATTACTTCTTTTTCATTTCTCATTGTGTTCTCTGTACCTCCCCTAAAGCTTCTTCCTGATTTTTATGATAAAATTCAATATTTTCCTTGTATTCTTCATATCCTTTGGCTTCCCCAGTTTCAATTTTGTCTTTTAATTTTAAAAGTCCATCAAGAATAGCCTCCGGTCTGGGCATACAACCTGCAATATACATTTCTACAGGCAAATATTTATCCAGTTGTTTAATTGTATTATAGGAATCCCAGTACATACCACCATTTATAGTACAGGAGCCAAAACCAACTACAAATTTAGGTTCCTGCATTTGTTCATAGGTATATATTAACCTTCTGAGAGTTTTGGTACTAAGATAACCAGTAACTAAAAGTAAATCTGCCTGTCTTGGAGTAGCTGCTGGTCCAATTCCAAAGCGACTCATATCATAACGAGAGGTCATTGTTGGTGGTAATTCAATAGCTCCACATCCAGTACAGTAGTGAAGCATACTTAAGGACCTATTTTGGGCCCAATCAAGAAATTCTTTCCACTTTCCTCTCTTAAATTTATCTTTCATCTCTAAAAACCTCCTAATTAATTAAAATATAATGAATAGTACCTGTACTATAGCAATCATTAGTGGCCATTTCCAGTAAAAGAGAACTCCATCTTCAATTCTGAACCTTGGATAAAGTGAACCGATCATGGTTGCTGTAATCCAGACGATAAGCATTTTGAGAATAAATATTAAAATATTTTCTGCTCCTCCAAGGAAAAGATTTACAAAAAGAGCCAATTCTATAATAATTGTAATTGATTTTTGTAACATCATCATTCCTAAATATTTTCCACCTGATTCCACAACAGGTCCTGATCCTATTTCTGAAGGAGCTATCATAGCATCAAATGGTTTTTTACCCATCATCCCCAGTAAAACTATAAAGGCAATAATTGTAGCTATTGGATAGGTAAAAAGGTTCCAATTCATAAATCCACCAGCCTGAGCTTCCATAAGTCCAACAATTGAAGAAGTTTGGTACTTATAGATTAAACCAAAGAGGATGACAAGAAAAGGAAGTTCATAACCTAGCATTTGAGTTAAAGCTCTGGAAATTCCTAAAGAAGCCTGAGGGTTACCAGAACCAACTGTTCCCATTGCCATTCCGAGAGAAGCTATAGCTAACAGGTATATTACTAAAATAACTGTTCCACTCATACTATAGAGATACCAGCCACCTAATGGTATGAAAAATAGAGTGGCTATTACTCCTCCTAAAGCCATAATAGAACCAAAATCGAAAATAAAACCATGAGTTATGGCATTTTTACCAAATAGTTTTATTACATCAAGATAGGGCTGGTAAAAAGGTGGGCCATATCTTTTTTGAATTCGGGCTATTACTTTTCTGGCAATTCCCATAAAAAGTAATCCTAAAGCTGAACTAAAAATTGTGATTAAAAGAAACTTTATAGCAGTCATTAACATTTCTATCATATTATCCACCCCGCAATGGCAAGTATCACGAAAAATAAAACAGTATAGTAGGCATAAGTTTGGCCATTACCAGTTATGATTCCTTTACGTAATGCATTTCCAACTTTACTTAGATTATTAGCAAGACTTTCATAAGCTCTGGTTAAACTTCGGGCAGCAAAATTATCAAATAGTCTATCAAAAGGACGATAATATTGATATGCATAATGATAGGCTTCTGCGTCATTCATATACTCACCTGAAGTATAAGTATCAAGTAAGCCTACAAGTTTTGATTTTTTGGCCAGCATGAATATAATTAAAGAAATAATAAAACCTGCAGTAAATACATTAAAGATTATCATCGAATTCCAGGATCCAAAAGCACCTTCTATTGTGTAAAGTGAATAATTAACCGATTCTATACCTAGTTGAGAAGAAATCTTAGTAATTATATTCATCTGTATTCCAGGTAATACGCCAAAGAGTACCATAAGTCCCATAAGAACATACATAGGTAATTGCATTATGAAAGGTACTTCTTTGATTTTTTCGTGTTGAGGTTTCAACTGTCCTAAAAATACAGTACTTAATGGTTTAAATACATACATAAATGAACCTATACTACCAAAGAAAGCAGCGAGTGCTAAAAATAAATATCCTTTTTCAATAAGGGCCTGATAAATAACCCATTTAGAGATAAAACCATTTGTAGGAGGTATTCCAGCCAGAGCAATAATTGCTGTAAGATAGGTAGCAAAAGTTACTGGCATTTTAAAAATTAGTCCTCCCATTTCATACATTTTGGTAGTTCCAGTTCTATAAATTACTGCTGCTAAAGTTAAAAATATAGCAGATTTAAAAATAAGGTGGTTCATCATATGAAGTAATCCACCGGTTATTCCTAGAGGAGTTGCCAGTGATATTCCCATTAAAATATATCCCATTTGAGAGATAGAAGAATAGGCTATTAATTTTTTCATATCTTCCTGTCTGATGGCCAGGATAGTACCGGTTACGGTAGTTATAGCTCCAAATAAAGCGAAAATATAACTTAAAATTGGTAATCCTCTATAGCTTATAGTATTTTCCATTACCTTAAAGAAAGGTAAGAGATAAAATACTAATAATAATCCATAAACTCCAACTTTTAACATTAGACCTGATAAAAATGGAGAAAATTCTTTAGGAGCATTACCATGTGCTCCTTTTACCCAGATATGAACCGGGAATAAGCCTGCTTTTGTTAAGAAAGGAAGACTCATCATTCCCATCAGAAGTAGTGATTTACCAGTTGGGAGATTTATTAAATATTGAGCCGCTTCTCCTATTGCAAAACTTCCAGTTTGATTATAGATAATTATAATGGCCATAAGCATTGTATAAGCACCAACTGCACTCAAAATAAAATAACGATAGGCTGATTTTTTGGCCATTTTTTTAGTACCACCAGAGATTATATAAAAGGAAGTCCAGGTCATAAGTTCCCAGAAGATAAACAAAGTTAAGAAATCTCCAGCAAGAACAACTCCCATTATACTTCCAATTAATATCAAGAAGTTAAAATTAAAGGCAGAACTCAAATCATATTTTTCCTGAGATTTAATACTAAAAAGAGCTATCAATAATCCGGCACTGGCAGTCATTAAGGCAAAAAGCCAGCTTAAAGGATTATTTCCTAAAATAAATTCTAAGTTATTTCCCATTAAGCTAAAATTAATAGTTTGGATTAGAGACCATTTTCCGTATAAACCTATCAATTGATATAGTAAATAGGCAGAAATAATTGAAGTAATAATTCCACCAGTATATTTTACTTTTTTATTTAACAGATAGGCAAAAAAGGCTGCTATAATGGGGATGAAAATATAATTAGTTAGCATCCTACATCCCTCCTAACACAGTTGTAATATATTCAGTACTATTTAATAATTCATTTGCGGCTTTATCCAGGGTAGTAGTAATCAATTCTGGATAAATACCTAAGGCAAAAACAAAAACTGTTAAAACTAATACTGGAATAAATACATTTGCTGTTTTAAAGACTTTTGTTTCTCTTTTTTCAAAGTATATTTTCTGAATTACTTTTAGATAATAACCTATTTCAACTATTGTAGCAAAAAGAATCAAAGCAGTTATTATTATTTTTTCAGCATTTAAACTACTATTTATTAGCATTAATTTACTAACAAAACCATTAAAAAATGGGACTCCTAAAATCCCCATAGCTCCTACTGCAAAGCCTAGAGAAGCTATTGGTTTTTTGCTACCTAATCCTGATAGGTCCTTTATTTTTTTACTTCCAGCAGCTGATACTAATACTCCAGCACTTATAAATAGAAGCACTTTTAAAATAGAGTGATTTACTAACTGGAAAAGACCAGCTGAAACTGCCTGAGAAGTATTTATACTAATGATAGTTACAATTAATCCCATTTGGGCAATACTTGAATAGGCAAGCATTCTTTTTATATTTTCCTGGTTATAGGCGACTAACTCTCCTATAACTAAAGTTATTATTCCAATTACCATTAAATAAGTATAAAGAGCGGGGTCGGCAAAAAGAGTAAAGAAAATTCTACCTAAAGAATAAATACCTGCTGCTGAAACAGCCCCACTAAGGATAGAAGTTACACTTGTAGGAGCTTCACTATACACATCTGGAACCCACAAGTTTAAGGGGAATAGCTCAGCTTCAATACCGATCCCAACCATAAAGAGAAGAGTAATAATTCTCATTAATTGGGGATTCAAATTTTCTGCTGCATTAGCAATTTGAGCCATATTTAAACTGCCGACACTGGCATAAGTAAAACCGATTGCCATTAAGAGAAAAACAGAACCGATGGCACCAATAATTATATATTTAAAAGCAGCTTCATAACTGTCTCCTCTGGAGAAGACTGTTAATCCATAGGCAGCAACACTACTTATTTCAATGAAAACAAATAAATTAAATAAATCACCAGTCATAACCATTCCTGAAGTTCCAGCGATAATCATCAAAAATAATGAATAAAATTTATCGTTTATTTCATAATCATGTTCTAAATTGTAAATAGCCAGAACTAAAGCAATAACATTAATAACAGCTACAGCTAGAATAGCCAATGGTCCTATATAAAGATTTATGGCAAATGGAGCCTGCCAGTTACCTATTTCAATAACCATTGGATTAAAAAGAGCTTCATTAAAATTCACAGTAATGATCCAGACATTAAAAGCTGCAGTTAAAAGAGCAACTACTGCCGGTAATTTTTTGTGTATATAGTTAAATAAAGGCATAAGAAACGCAATTAAGAGCGGTAAAGCAATAATTAGTACTGGATTCACCATTTTAACCCCCTTATTTTTGATATATCAAGGGTACCATATTTTTCGTAAATCTTAATAGTTACAGCCAGACCTAAAGCTAAAATAGCAACGCCAATTACAATAGCTGTAAGAACCAGGGCCTGGGGAATAGGATCTACGAAGGCACCAGAATTATTTTTAATAATTGATGTAAGTATAGGAGCATTTCCATTTTCAACATAACCTAATGAAACTAATAATACATTAACACCTGTATCCATTAAGCTTAACCCGATTAAAATCTTGATTAGATTTCTTTTTGTAATTACTCCATAAAGGCCAATCAAGATAAGGAGAATGGAGCCACCAAAAAAGGACCATTCTTCCAGGAAGCTAATCAATGAGATCACATCCTTTTATAAACTTTTTGTTTGATTTTATAATTAAGCTTCTATTAAATTACTTATAATACTTGTAAGTTCAGCACCAACTTTTAGACCTATTGAAACATATATTAAAGGAATAATTCCTGCACTAAAAAGAGTGCCAATAGTTCCTGTTTCCAAAAAGTTGCTTAAAAATGAACCATCTGTATATAATCCATAAAGACCAAGACCAACAAAACTAATACCGGCGATAACTTCTACTATTTTTAATTTGTGTTCAGCTAATTCATATTCTCTGTCTGCTAAAAACTTAAGTAAGAAGGCAGTTGCTATGACAGCTCCTCCCTGAAATCCACCTCCAGGGGTAAGATGTCCGTGGATGAAAATATAAGCACCTGCAAGTATTAATAAAGGAAATAATATTTTAATACCTGTTTTGAGAATAAGTGAACCTTCATCAACTATAAAATTTCTTTCTTTCTTTTTATTACTATATAAGACAGCTCCTAAACCAGTAGCTGCTAAAAAGAGAACAGTAACTTCTCCTAAAGTATCAAGGGAACGGTAATTAGCTATAACAGAAGTAACCATGTTGGCTGAACCACTTTCTAAATTTTTGCTTTCAGCATAAACAACTTTTTGGTTACTGGAATTTACACTTTTATTTATATAGAGTTTAGCAGTTCTATTTTCAATTTCGGCTTCTCCAAATTCATCAATTACTAATTGTCCTTCTTCAGGAGATATATTAAAAGCCTGTAAGATAAAAAAGCCCAATATAACTACTAAAACTAAGGCGAGTATATTTCTAAATCTCACTCACTTTCACTCCCTTCTGTTTTGCGTAGGGTGATTACAAAGATTGCAGTTGTTAGACCGGCTCCAATTGCTGCTTCAGTCATGGCTACATCAGGTGCTTTTAAGAAATAAAACAGAGCAGAGGCCATTAAACTAACAAAGCCAGCCGCAATAATAGAATTTAATAGTTTATCAAAAACTAAAGCGGCAATACCACTTATTAACATAATTAGAATAAGAACACTATAGAGCAAGGTCATCTTCATCACCACTTTCATTATTTAAAACATCTTCTTCATATTTATCTACAGTTGTTTCAGTTGTAGTTTTTATTCCACTTTTACGTGAGGCTCTTGCTATAGTATGACTACCAATTGGGTTAGTCAATACTATAAAGATTGCAATAACCAGAGTTTTCCAGAACCAGGTTGGTTCAACCAGACCAACTCCAATAATTGTTGATAAAGCTCCCAGGGTGGTTGCTTTAGTACCTGCCTGTAATCTATTGTAAACATCAGGCATTCTGATAAGTCCTAAAGAACCTAAAAATAAAAATATTGTGCCAATAACAATTAAAATATATCCAATTGTACTTAAAATAACCATAATTTAACCTCTCCCTTCAAGAAAACGGGCTATTACTATAACACTTGTAAAAGAAAGTGCTGCAAATACAAAAGAAATATCAAGAAAAATATATCTTTTGAAAAATAATGCAAGCAAAACTAACATAGAACTTATTACAGTTGTAACTGTATCAAGAGCGACAATTCTATCTGCAGAACTGGGCCCTTTAACCATTCTAATCACACCCAATATAACAGCCAATAATATGATTAAAAATATAAAGTTAAACAATTAAAAAACCCCCTTGAGCAAGTTTTCAAATTTAGTTGCAATTTTATTTTTTTGAATCTGGGGTTCTTTGCTTTCCACATCTATCCAGTGGACATAAAGGGTATCATCTATAACATCAATTGTTAGGGTACCAGGAGTTAAAGTTATAGAATTTGCCAAAAACATTTTAGACTGATCAGATTTTAGATCAGTTTTAATGGCAACTATTCCTGGATTTATTGGTAAAGATGGATTAATAACCCTTTTGGCTACATCAACGTTAGCTTTAATCATCTCAAAAATAAAAATTGGTAGATATTTCAGAAAAGAAAAAAATCTTTTGATAATATTATTTTCAGGACTGACTCTGGTGAAACTCTCATAAGTAAATAAAGCAATTACAATTGAAACTATTAAACCAGTAATTAATTCACTTTTTTGGAGAGATGTAGTATAAGCCAGCCAAAAAAGAAAAATAATTGAGGTTGTAAAAACAAATCTTCTTATTTTATGCAACAAAAACCCTCCTCTTTAAATTGAATATTTAAAAATTAATTATTATTTAAATGGAAATAAAAAAATACTTAAAGATTGAGATATTTTTCATTAATGAATCCAAAAATATCCCATGTAAGTACCTCCCTTCAAAAAAATATATTACTATATTTATATATTATGATATAAAAATATAAAAGTCAACAGGAATTTTGACAAAAAGGGCAGAATATCTTAATATATGAATATAAAGATTTTAAATAAAAAGTAGGAGATGTATTTATATGGAAAATATTATGAAAGATATGCCCCAAATAGAGGAAAAGGCAAAAATTTTAAAAGTTTTGTCTCATCCGATTAGATTATGTATTGTTAAAGGCCTTATGGAAAAAGAGGGATATAATGTAACTGAGATGCAGAGTTGTCTCAATATTCCACAGTCAACCCTTTCTCAACATCTGTCCAAGCTAAAAGATTTAGATATTTTGGGAGTAGAAAAAAATGGTCTGGAAAGGAATTATTATGTTGTGGATGAAGATGCAAGAAGTATAGTAAAAACTTTATTTCCTGAACTTTAAATTTAATTAAATAAAGTTATATTAGCAGCAGCAGTTATTTTTTAACTGCTGTTTTTGTTTGTTTATTGACATATGTTTACAATGGTGCTATAATCATAATTAGTGTATTACTCAAAAAATAAGGAGTTGATTATTAATGAAAGTAATTATGCCGGTTAAAAATGATAATGGTTGGGAAGCTGAATTAAATCCTAGATTTGGTCGAACACC
>DATFIM010000053.1 GCA_035270125.1 Halanaerobiales bacterium
AGTGCCTGGAGCCGCTACTGCTCCTGCATTAATTGTTGTAGGGACCATGATGATGTCTAATATCACCAAACTTGATTGGGATGATTTTACAGATATTCTACCGGCATTTGTGGCCATGATAATTATGCCTTTAACTTATTCCATCTCAAATGGAATAGCCCTTGGTTTTATTGTTTATCCTTTAGTTAAATTATTTACTGGTAAAGGCGAAGATGTACACTGGCTTGTATATGTACTTGGTTTAGTATTTGTTGGTTACTTCCTCTGGCTATAAATTTCCATGTGAATTAAATATATTAAAAAGCTGTACCTGTCAAGATTATGGATAGGTACAGCTTTTTTTCATTTAATTTGATATATTGACAAATTTAAAGTTGAGTAATATACTAAAATTAACTATTTTTTCAGGAAATATTACCTATTCATATTATATGAGGAGGTTATATATATGGATCATAAAAAAATGTTAGAAGATTTCAAAAAAAGATTTAAAATATCATTAATTATAACAGCACCGATTTTAGCACTTTCTCCTATGATTCAGAGTTTTTTTAACTATAGTATTGAATTTGCCGGAAGTAAATACTTATTATTTATACTTTCGACTATAATATTTTTCTATGGTGGCTGGCCTTTTTTATCAGGTTTAAAAGATGAGCTTAGTGATAAAAATCCGGGTATGATGACTTTAATTGCCCTGGCGATTTCTGTGGCTTATTTTTACAGTTCAGCAGTTGTTTTTGGCCTGGAAGGGAGATTTTTCTTCTGGGAGCTGGCAACCTTAATTGTAATTATGCTCCTTGGACACTGGATTGAGATGAGATCTGTGATGGGTGCATCTCAGGCTTTAGAAGAGTTGGCTAAGCTAATGCCTGATCAGGCTCATAAAATTGTTGATGGAAAAGTTGAAGATATTCAAATTAAAGAATTAAAAAAAGGAGATAAGGTTTTAGTAAAACCAGGAGAGAAAATCCCTGCTGATGGAATAATTTATGAAGGTGATTCTTATATAGATGAATCTATGTTGACAGGTGAATCAGAACCAGTTAAACGTGAAGAAGATGAGGAAGTGATTGGAGGTTCAATTAATGGTGATAGTTCAATTAAAATTAATATAGAAAAAGCAGGAGATGAAAGTTATTTATCTCAGGTTATAGAATTGGTAAAGGAATCTCAGGCAGCTAAATCTAAAACTCAAAATTTTGCAGATAGAGCGGCTTTATGGCTAACTATAATTGCCATAACGGCAGGAACAATTACTTTTGGCAGCTGGTATTTTATCACAGAAGATTTAGCTTTTGCTATTGAGCGGATGGCAACAGTTATGGTTATTACCTGCCCCCATGCCTTAGGACTTGCAATTCCATTAGTAGTAGCTGTCTCCACAACTTTATCTGCTAAAAATGGATTATTGATTCGAAATCGTACAGCTTTTGAAAATTCTCGCAAAATAGACACTGTTCTTTTTGATAAAACAGGTACTTTAACTGAAGGGGAATTTGGTGTTGAAACCGTAAAAAGTTTTAAAGAAGAATATAATGAAGAAGAAATTATTAAAAAAGCTGCTTCTTTGGAAAAAGAATCAGAACATCCAATTGCAAATGGAATAGTAAAAAAAGCAGAATCAGATAAGATTGAACTATTAAAAGTTGATGATTTTGAAATAATCAAAGGTAAGGGTGTAATAGGAAAAATTAATGGAAGAGATTTGAAAGCTGTTTCTAAAGCATTTCTGGAAGAAAATAAAATAAAAATTCCTGACAATACTCTAAAAGAAGGGCCATTTACTGAAGTTTTCATTTTAGAAAATGGAAATTTAATAGGTATGATTAGACTTGCAGATCAAATAAGAGAAAGTTCCTATAAGACAGTTCAAAAACTAAAGAACAAAGGTATAAAAGTTAAGATGCTTACTGGTGATAATCACAAAACAGCTCAATATGTTAGTAATGAGCTTGGGTTGAATGATTTCTTTGCAGAAGTACTTCCAGATCAAAAGCAGAAAAAAGTAGAGGAATTACAGGCTCAGGGTGATTTTGTAGCAATGACTGGTGATGGTGTTAATGATGCTCCAGCATTGGCAAAAGCAGATATTGGGATTGCTATTGGCTCTGGTACAGATGTTGCTGCAGAAACAGCAGACATAATTTTAGTTGAAAGTGATCCTTTTGATGTACTTAAATTAATTGAATTTGGTAGTTTAACATTTAAAAAGATGATGCAAAATTTATTTTGGGCTACAGGTTATAATGCATTTGCCATCCCATTGGCAGCTGGAGTACTATCAAGTTATGGAATTATGATTTCACCGGCTATGGGAGCAATTCTTATGTCTTTAAGTACGGTAATAGTAGCTTTTAATGCCAAACTTTTAAAATTTTAAAAATAACAAAATAAATATTTATCTAATTATTTAATTATGGTATTATTATAGATAGGAAGATATTTTATAGAGATTAAAATAAATTTAAGGAGGAGAAATATGGAAATAAAAGTTGATTTATTTAGTGATACTGGAACAAAACCTTCACAGGAAATGAGACAATTTATGGCAGAAGCGGAGGTAGGTGATGAACAACTTTTAGAAGATCCAAGTGTTAATAGATTAAATGAAATGGCTGCAGATTTATTGGGAAAAGAAGAGGCTATATATCTACCATCAGGTTTAATGGCCAATCAAATATCATTTGCTGTTCATTGTCGTCCTGGAGATGAAATTATAATGGATAAAACAGCTCATCCTATTCATTATGAAGGAGGAGCAGCAGCAATTATAAGCGGAGCTATGATAAATGGATTGGACGGTCAGAATGGTGTTTTTACTGCAGATCAGGTAAAAAATGCTATAAGGTCTAAGGATTATCATGATCCTCAAACTAAACTTGTTTCAATTGAGCAAACTTCTAATTTAGGTGGAGGAACAGTCTGGCCTTTAGAAAGAATTAGAGAAGTATGTAAAGTTGCTCGAGAAAATGATTTATCTACTCATATGGATGGAGCACGTTTGCTAAATGCAGTTAAAGCAAGTGGTATTAGTGCAGCTGAATATGCAGAAAGTTTTGATTCAGTCTGGTTTGATTTATCAAAAGGATTGGGAGCACCGGTTGGTTCAGTTCTTGCAGGATCTGAAGAATTTATAGAAAAAGCACGTTACTGGAAACAGCGTTTGGGTGGTGCTATGCGTCAGGCCGGAATCATAGCTGCTGGTGGTATTTATGCCTTAGAAAATAATGTGGAGAGATTAAAAAAAGATAATGAAAATGCAAGTTATCTTGCTCAGGGCTTAGCAGATATAGATGGCATAAATATTAATGTAAGTAATGTTGATACTAATATTGCTTTATTTGAAGTTAAGAGAATGAATAGAGAAGAGTTTATAGATAAAATGTTAAGTGAAGGGGTTAGATTTAGTCCTTTAGGCAAAAAATTTGTGAGAGCTGTAACTCATCTTCATATTAGTAAAAATGATATTGAATATGCTCTTGAGTCTGTGAAAAGAGTTATGAGTTAAAATTGAAAGATAGGTGATTTTATGAAAAATTCTCTTGAGGTTGAAGGATTAAAAAAATATTATGGTAACCTTAAAGCAGTTGATGGGATTAGCTTTTCAGTTGAGGATGGAAGTGTTTTTGGGATGTTGGGGCCTAATGGTGCTGGTAAAACCACTACAATTGAAACGTTGATAGGTTTAAAAGAAAAAGATGGTGGAAAAGTTAGTATACTTGGCTATGATCCATTTTTGGAAAAGGATCTAAAAGAGATTAAAAAGAAAATTGGTGTTCAATTACAATCCCCTTCTCTTTTCCCCCGACTTACAGTAAAAGAAATAGTGAATTTATTTGCCAGTTTTTATCCTGATCCACTGGAAAATGATTTGGTGATTGAACAGGTAGGTTTGGAGAATAAAAAGAATGAGAGAGTAATTTCTCTTTCAGGTGGTCAAAAACACAGGTTGGCTGTGGCCCTGGCCATGATTAGTAATGGAGATTTGATTTTTCTTGATGAACCCACTACTGGCCTTGACCCCCAGGCTAGAAGACAGCTCTGGGATGTTATTCAGGGGCTTAAAGAAAAAGGAGTCACTGTTTTTTTAACAACCCATTATATGGAAGAAGCAGAAAAGTTATGTGATAATTTAGTAATTATAGATCAGGGAGAAATAATAGCTAAAGGTTCTCCAAAAAAATTGATAAATGAGTATTTTGAAGAAAAAGCTGTAGAATTTAATGATCCAGGGTTCAGTAATGAGGAAATAAGAGATTTAAAAGAAAATCTGGATGTTGATCGTATTGGTTATGAAGAAAAACTTAATCGTTTTATATTATATTCTAAAGATATTAAAAAATTAATGACAAATTTAATTAATTATAGCAAAAGCACAAAAAAAGAAATTGATGATATAACTATCCGCCAGGCCTCTCTGGAAGATGTTTTTATTAAATTGACAGGAAGGGGAATCAGAGAATGAAAATATTCAGACAGGTTTTTATTGCTAATTTAAAAGAATTTTTAAGGGATAGATCCTCTTTGTTCTGGTTCCTTGCTTTCCCTGTTATTTTTATATTTATTTTTGGGATGGTCTATTCCGGAAATGGAGAACAAACTTTTAAAATTGGAGTTGTAAGAGATGCAAAAAATCCATTTTCTAATAATATTTCTAAAGCTTTAGAGTCAGTTCCTAATTTTGAAGTTATTTATAATGAATATGAAATAGAAAGGGAAGCTTTAAACAATGGAGAAAGAGCTCTGGTAATTACGATTCCTGATATTGAGTATGAACAATTAAATAATAATAAAAGTTATGATATAAAAGTTCTCTATGACTCAACTCGCCAGCAAACATCGCAAATTCTGCTTTCAGTTATTAGGCAGGTTTTTAATGAAGTAGAAAGAAATATTACAGGCAGTCCTCAACTATTTGAGGTAAGCACAGAAACTATTCAGCCTGATAAAATAAATAGTTTTGATTTTAGTTATATTTTACCAGGTATTCTGGCAATGGCTTTAATGCAGTTAGGTCTCTTTGGAGGTTTGCAAATTTTAAATCTTCGAGAACAAGGGATTATAAGAGGGCTGGGTGTTACTCCACTTCCGCGAATTACCCTACTGGGGAGTGAAATATTAATCAGATTAATTATGGCCTTAGTTCAAACATTTATTATTATTTTTATTGGAGTAACTGTGTTTGATTTAAGAATTGTAGGAGGATTTTTTGAAGTAACAGGTCTTGTTATTCTTGGGGCAATAACATTTATTAGTTTGGGATATATGCTTATTTCTTTTGCAAGTTCTCCTGAAAGTGGAGAAAGAATAATCCAGGCTGTACAATTTCCGATGTTATTTTTATCAGGTATTTTCTTTCCAATTGCAATAATGCCAGATTATATTAAACCGGTTGTTAGAGCTATTCCTTTAACTTATCTGGGAGATGGATTGCGCCAGATTATGGTAGG
>DATFIM010000054.1 GCA_035270125.1 Halanaerobiales bacterium
AGGGTTATATCTAAAATTCCTGTAGGAACCTCGACCCCTTCAAATTCATTTATTCTTTCAGCAATTCTTTCAGCCATAGGTACTCCTCTAGAACGAATACCTATTATCACTAAATCTTCTGTTCCTTCATTTTTCTCAATTATTTCATGAGCTATTCTTGTTAAAGCTCTCCTTATTCCATCTTTATCAATTATCTCTTTTTTTACCTTCATATCTTTTTCTTCCATTTGAAAATCCCCCTTAAAATTTTTATACCACATTATACATTAAAAAAACCTTCTTCCAGTCCGGAAAGAAGGTTAAGTACATAATATTAATTCCCTTACTAGTCTCACCGGACTAATTTAAAGCGGTATTTTTTATTTTTACTATTTAAACTTTATCACAACATTAACTTCCTGTCAAGAACATATTCTCAACTTCTTCTAATTTTTCTTTACTTACAGCAAAAGTTCTTTCAAGTCTTTCTTCATTCTGAGTTTCCAAATACAAACTATCTGGATTTATTTTATTTAATATTTTTTTTAGTTCTTTTAATTTTTCTGGAGAATCATTATAACTTTTTAATATATTCACAGCTATTATAAATTTTCCACCAAAATTTTTACTAAATTCAGTCATACTTTCAATATATTTTTGTATTGTAAACCCTTCAATAGGACGCTGAAGTTTCTGGAAATCCTTATCATTAACTACAACTAATTCACCAACAACTTCCTCACATTCTTTTAAAATATTAAAGTATTCAGTCTGGTTAAAGATATAACCATTTGATAAAATTTTTATTTTTACTTCATAACTTTTTATTAATTCTATAATTCTTGGCAATTCAGTATTATATAAAGCCTCTCCTTCAGGATTAATAAAAATTTTTTCAACCGAATTCTTCTCAAGAAATTTTCCCAATTCACTTATAAAACTTTCAGTTTCCGGAAAGTAATGTCTCACTTTAGTTTTTAAATCAGTTTTTCCAAAAGGACAGAAAACACAGGCAAAATTACATACATTTTCTGGTAGGGGATTTATATCAACTGTTTTTTCATTTTCATCATCAAGATAAATATTACCTATTGAAAAAGGTTTCATTATTTTTACCTCCAAATATTTAATTATTTTCTTTAAAAATTTCTTTTTTTAATTCTAAAAAATCTGAGGCTAAATCTGCTTCAAACTCCATCCAATCACCTTTTATGGGGTGATAAAAACCTAAATTTGAACAATGAAGCATCTGTCTTTTAACCTTTGAATTATTTATTTTAATTACTGGAGTTTCAGCATATTTTTGATCACCAATTATTGGGTAACCTAAATATGCTAAGTGGACTCTAATCTGGTGAGTTCTTCCTGTTTCAATTTTTAATTTTACATATGAATAATTCTCTGTCTTTTTTAATACTTCAAAATAGGTAACAGCCCTCTTGCTATTTTTTTTGGTTACAGCCATTCTAGTTCTATTACTGGGATCACGTCCAATAGGTGCGTCAATTTTCCCATCTTTATATTTAAATTTTCCATCTACAATAGCCTTGTAAATCTTTTTAGTATTTCTTTTTTTAAATTGTTTGCTGAGGTTTTTATGACTTTTATCATCTTTAGCTACTACAATTGCTCCAGAAGTATTTTTATCAAGTCTATGCACAATTCCTGGCCTTATAACACCACCAATACCAGATAGGTCATCTGTATAATATAAGAGAGCATTTACTAAAGTTTTCTTTTTTTCATGAGGGCTGGGGTGAACTAATAAGCCTGCAGGTTTATTAATTACAATTATATTTTCATCTTCATAAATGATATTAAGTTCAATTTTATATGGTTCTAAATCTAATTTTTCATTTTCTTTTTCATATACTTCAACAATATCCCTTTGTTTTAAAATATAACTTTTTTTAATGTTTTTATTATTTACTTTTACATATTCTTCATCTATTAATTTTTGAATATAAGACCTAGAAAAGTCTTCATGTTTTTTTGCAAGAAATTTATCTAATCTATAACCACTAAATTCAGATCCTATTTTATACTTTTCATCTACCATAATTATATCTCCTTACTATTATTATAATTCATAATCTGTTACTATTATATAAATAATTAAAAACCCTGCTCCAACTACAATAGCAGAATCAGCAAGATTAAAAACAGGCCAAATTCTGAAATCCAAATAATCTACTACATGATTAAGTAATATCCTGTCTATTAAATTGCCAACAGCTCCTCCAATAATTAATCCAATAGAAATATTAATATATATATTACTTTTAAAATAATAATAACGATAAAACAATAAAAACAAAATAATAACTATACTTACTATAATAAAAAAATTATTCGCATTTTTTAAAATACCAAAAGCTGCTCCAGTATTTTTTACATAAGTAAGATGAAAAATATTTTTTATTATTGCAAGACTTTGACCATGGCTAAAATTGTTTATAATATAATATTTTATTATTTGATCCATAAAAACTATTATTGAGATTAATAAATACAACAATCTTCAATCTCCTCTCTTATAATAACAAATTAAATTATTTTACCCCAAATTATATTATTAAAGATAAGTTTCAACTACTTTGATAATTTGTGCTATAAACCTACCAATAATTGGAAGATTTAATTGACCTATTTTAAATAAAATTATTAAAAATAAGGCTCCTAAAACCGTCGCACCTACTGCTATTCCCAAACCACGAGCCAAACCAGCTAAAAAATTTACCCAAATCATTCTACCTGGAGACTTAAGCATTTCTGTATATTCAGCAAGAGTAATTCCCTGTATTTTTTCGTTAAGTTTATCTAGCTTTTTTAATATTTCATTTTCTGTTTTTTTATCCATACTACTCCTCCTTAAAACTGTAAGGTTTTATTTGAAATTTTTTATCTGTTCTAATGTTAATTTTGAAAAATCTTCTATGATTAAATCTGCTATAGAAAGATCCTGATTCCCTGAATTATCATTAGAAAAACCAATACAGTTCATTCCAGCTTTTTTAGCAGCTTTAACCCCATTATGAGAATCTTCAATAACTAAAATATTTTCTGGTTTAATCTTCAATTCTTTTGATATTTTTAAAAATAAATCAGGAGCAGGTTTACCATTTTCAACATTTTCTCCACTTCTGACAATTTTAAAATGATTTTCTAAATTAAAATTATTTATTACTTCATTAATTAATTTTTTCGGTGATGAAGAACCAAGTGCTAATTTTAATTCACTATATTTTAGTTCATTCAATAGACTTTTCACATTGGCCATTAATTCCACTTCATCATTCTTTATATGTTCTAAATTTTTTTTCTGCTGTAAATTAGTTAATTCTCCTGCATTTTTATCTAAATTATGTTTTTCAACAATCATATCCCACATTTCTTTGTTTGCTGTGCCAATATAGCTATTATATTCTTTTTCACTAACTTCAATATCAAATTCTGAAAAAATTTCTTTATTTACTTCATAATGTAAAGGTTCACTATCAATAATTACTCCATCCATATCAAAAATTACTGCTTTAATAATATCAACTTCCTTTCTTTTTTATCTAGTATATATTATAACAAAATAATGCAAAAAAGAAAAAGGGTTACCCTAAAAAAGGTAACCCAACTTTTATAATTTATTTATAGAATTAAATTATTCTATTCCTGTTCATGTAAAACAGTAGCACATCTTTCACAAACATCTTCATATTTATGATCATCACCAACAGTAGTACTGTACTTCCAGCATCTTTCGCATTTTTCACCTTCGGCTTCTTTTACCAGTACTCTAATTTCTGTTTCACTTCCAATATGACAATCATCATCAATTACATCAACTAATTCAACCTGGGAAACTATAAAAAGATCTGCAAGTTGTTCAAAATTATCTTTTAAAAATTTATATTGTTCTTCATCTCTTGCTTTTAATATTACTTTGGCCTCAAGTGAATTACCAATATCTTTATTTTCTCTGGCTAATTCAAGTGCTTTAGAAACATCTTTTCTAATAGAAAGTAATTGATCCCAGCGTTCTAACAAGAGATCATCGCTAATTTCTTCACTAAACTCAGGCCAATCAGTTAAAAATATACTTTCATTTTCTTCTTTTTCTTCTTCTAGATATCCCCAAACTTCTTCTGCAGTATGAACCAATACTGGAGATACTAATTTTACTAAGGTAACAATCATATCATATAAAGTACTTTGAGCAGCTCTTCTACTCAATGAATCAGTACCATCAGTATATAAACGATCTTTTATAACATCTGCATATAGAGAACTCATTTCGACTGTACAGAAATTATGGATATCATGGTACACTCTATGATATTCATATTCTTTATAAGCTTTTGTTGCATTTTCAGTTAACTCTTTTAATCTAACCATAATCCAGCGATCTAATTCATGTCTCTCTGCAAAAGGAACATAATCTTCATCTTTAGAAAAATCTCCAATATTTCCAAGAATAAATCTAAATGTATTTCTAATTCTTCTATATACTTCAGAATTTTGTTTTATAATTTTATCAGAAACACTTACATCATTTTTAAAATCAGAAGAAGCAACCCATAATCTTAAAATATCTGCACCATATTGATCGATTACTTCATGAGGAGAAACAACATTACCAACTGATTTTGACATTTTATTTCCTTTTTTATCAACAATAAATCCATTAGTTACAACTGACTCATAAGGTGCTTTTCCTTCAGTAGCAACTCCAGTCAATAGTGAAGAATTAAACCAGCCACGATATTGATCTGTTCCTTCAAGATATAATTGTGCAGGCCAGTCTAAATTATCTCTAGTTTCTAAAACAGCTTTATGACTTGAACCAGAATCAAACCAAACATCCATTATATCTTCCTCTTTTGAGAAATGATTTCCTCCACAATGCGGACAGCTATATCCTTCAGGAAGAATTTCAGAGGCTTTTTTCTCATACCAGGCACCTGAACCCTCTTTTGCAAATAAATCTTTTACCGAACTAAGAGTTTCATCATTAATAATTGACTCTCCACAATCATCACAATAAAAGATTGGGATAGGTACTCCCCATTTCTTTTGACGGGAGATACACCAATCTGTTCTATCAGCTACCATATTGGCCATTCTTTTTTCTCCCCAATCAGGATACCAATCTACATTATGAATTTCATCTAATACATTTTCTTTAATAGCATCTATAGAGGCAAACCATTGATCAGTAGCTCTAAAAATCAATCCACCTTTACATCTCCAACAGTGTGGATAACGGTGATCTATAAAATCTAAATTTAAAAGAAGATTTTTTTCTTTTAAGAGATCAGTAACTTTTATATTTGCATCATCATAATATATACCTTCAAAATGACCTGTTTCTTCTTCCTCTGTAAAGTAGCCTTTATTATCCATAGGAGCATATACATCCAGATCATTTTCACGGCCTACAACAAAGTCATCATGACCATGTCCAGGAGCAGTATGCACACAACCAGTACCCTGATCAAGTGTGGCATGTTCACCTAAAATAATGAGAGAATCTCTATCAGCTATTGGATGTGAAGCTTTTTTATTATCCAGTTCAGCCCCTTTAAAAGTTTCACCTAATTTTTTATAATCTTCTATTCCAACTTCACTCATAACCTCTTCAATTAATTCTTCAGCTAATACCATCTTTTCTCCTTTAACCTCAACTACTCGATAATTCAAATCAGGATTAACTGTTATAGCAAGGTTAGCTGGAATAGTCCAGGGAGTAGTAGTCCAGATTAGTATATAACTATTTTCAGGATTTAGATCCACCCCACCTAATGTCATTTTCTCTTTAACTGGAAATTTAACATAAATTGAAGGAGATCTAACATCCTTATATTCAACCTCTGCTTCTGCAAGAGCTGTTTGGCAACTTGGGCACCAGTGAACTGGTTTTTGTCCTTTGTAAAATAAACCCTTTTTGGCCATTTCACCAAATACTTCTATTTGTTTCACTTCATAATCTTTATTGAGAGTAATATATGGATTTTCCCATTCACCCCATACTCCTAATCTCTTAAATTGATCTTTTTGCCTATCGACATATTTTAAAGCATAGTCCTCACATTTTTTTCTTAGTTCTTTAACAGATAAATCTTTAGCTTCATCTCCCATTTCTTTAGTAACTTTATGTTCTATAGGTAAACCATGAGTATCCCAACCTGGAACATAAGGAGAATAATAACCTTTCATAGTTTTATAACGAGTAACTATATCTTTTAAAATTTTATTTAAAGCATGTCCAATATGAATATCACCATTAGCATAGGGAGGGCCATCATGTAAAATGAAATTCTCATTCCCTTCCCGCTGTTCTATTGCCTTTTCATAAATATTATTTTCTTCCCAAAATTTCTGAAAATCATTTTCCCTTTCACTCAAATTAGCTCTCATAGGAAAATCTGAATCAGGTAAATTAATACTTTCTTTATAACCCATTTTAAAAAATTCCTCCTTTTATATTTAATAAATAGTTTTAAATAAAAAAAACGGTCTTTCTCCCCATAAAGGGACGAATAAGACCGCGTTACCACCCTGATTAATAACAGTTAGTATAAACTGTTACTCACTCTCTAGTCTTTAACGCAGATTTACGGGTAAAACTACTTATTGTTCATTCCACCAACTCCTGAGTGATCTTCATATATAAACAGCTACCGGTTCTCAATCTTTCCGGTTCTCTGTAAGCATATTTATATATTACTTTCTCATTCTTTGTTATTAATATTTATTTATAATTTTGTTTTTTTAATTATATCCTAAATTATTTTTTTAGTCAAGTTATGAATTGCTACTATTATTTACTTTAATATTTTCCTGTATATCTTCACTTTCAATATGGTCCTCATCCTCAGCAAAATCTTTGTTTTTTATTTGATCAAATTGTTCTTTATTAATGTCAGTTTCGGTTTTTTCTTCATTTAATAATTCCATATGATTTTCTAATAATGTTCTAAATCTAATTTCAAATAATTTCTTTTTTTCTTTTAATTTTTCCAATTTTTTATACTCATCATTAATATTATCTCTAGCATTTTTCTTTATTTTTTCTGCCTGATCTTCAGCCTTACTTATTATTAATTCAGCTTCTTTTCTGGCTCTTTCTTTTTCCTCTGTTACTGTATCCTGAATAGCCTGAAGAGTATTTTGTAATTTCTGATCAAGTTTTTCATATCTTTTAAGTTCCTTTTCTAATTTTTCATTTTCTTCCTGGAGTGCATTAACCTTTTTTAATGCCTTTTCATATGACATACCTACATCTTCTAAAAATTCTTCCACTTCTTTTTTATTATAACCTAAAGCAGAACTTTTAAATTCTTTATTATAAATATCAAGCGGAGATAAATTCATATAAAACCACCTTTCATTAAGTATAACGGTTCAAAATTAATTTAATACGTCCTCGATTAGATAAACCTCTTCTTTTAACTACTTCAACTCTGCCGCGTCCTCTTATAGAGATCATATCATTTAATTCAACATCCTGAGCTGGATCATCTTCCATTCTCCAATTAAGTTTTACCCTTTTATTTTTAATATCCTGAGATATTTTATTTCTCGAATCACCAAAACCTGCACTGGCAACTGAATCCAATCTCATAGAGGCAACAGTAGCCTTGATTTCTTTTGTATGTTGAGTAGGAACAATGATTTCATCACGAGAAATTTCTTTCACTTCTACCGGAACTTCATTTACATTAGTTAACTTCATTTTAATAAAATCTTTTAAATCAGAATCAACTATTATCTGAGCAAAATCATCCATTATTAATAAATCTCCCAAAACTTTTCTTTTTATTCCCAGTCCCATTAATGCACCTAAATAATCACGGTGGTCTACATGACAAAAATTAAAATTACCTTCTATTTTCAAAATAGAAATGGGAGCTTCTACATTATCTGCAAAAAGATAATCAGGAAAAATCGTTATTTTCTTTCTTTCTGCCCTTTTATAACCGCCATCTTCGATAAAATTAACATCTGAAATCTGTTTTATCAGTTTTCTTGCAATTTTTCTTTGATGGGGATTTAAAAAATCTGTTGATTTTTCATTTTTTCTTTCAATTACAATTTCAGCTTTATCTAAAATCTTATTAGCTAATATTTTTTCATCATCTCTTTCTAAATGAGATAATAGTTTTTCTTTATCTAACATTACTTGCACTCCTTTATTAATTTAAATAATTAAACAATTATTCTAATCAAAAAACTACGGATAATACTTAAGGCAAATATTGCTACAATAGGTGAAAAGTCAATTCCTATATTAGAAGTTGGTAATATTCTTCTAATTGGTGCTAAAATTGGTTCTGTTACCTGATAGGTAAATTTAATTAACTGTCTTAACATTTGATTACTAGGATTTGGTTGCACCCAGGATATAATAACTCTACCTATAATTAACCAATCCAAAATATTAAAAAGAACTCCAATTGTATTTGCTAACATGTACATTTCTATTTTACCTCCTAATTATTTTTAAAATATTTATTTTTTATTTTGATAAAAACTTATTCTTCATATTATCTTCTAATTCTTTTCCATTAATCTCTATATTTTTAGGAGCAAATAAAAATACATTTTTTCCTATTTTATGGGTGTTTGCATTTAAACCATAAACAGCTCCACTTACAAAATTTAATATTTTTTGGGAAAGTTCCTTTTTATTATTCTCAAGATTTACAATTACTACATTGCTGTTTTTTAAACTCTTAACAATATTTTTTGATTCCTCAAATTTATTAGGATTATAAAATAACACCTTATATTCTTTTTTTCTATTTATACTTACAACTTTATCTGAATTCTTTGATATAGAATTTTTCTCTGGAGGTTTTTCATCTTCTTTTTCCAATCCAAAAAATTCAAGAATTTTATTCCACTCTATTAATTTATTTGACATAACAATCAAGCCCCCATTTGCTAATATTTTCTTTCTCCAAATAAAGCTGTCCCTATTCTAACAATTGTTGCTCCTTCTTCAATTGCAACTTGATAATCATTAGTCATTCCCATAGATAATTCTGTTAAATTTAAACCCTTTTTATTAGCCTTATTTTTCAAATTTGCTAATTTTTTAAAATATGGTCTTGTATCTTCAGGATTGTCTAGATAAGGAACAATAGTCATTAATCCTCGAATATCTAGATTATCATATTTTTTTTCAGCTTTTTCTAAAAAATCAATAGTTTCTTCTACTTGAAATCCGTATTTATTTTCATCACCTGAAGTATTAACTTCAACTAAAACTGGCATTACCCTATTGTTTTTTTTGGCCCTTTTATTTATTTCTTTTGCCAATCTATCACTATCAAGTGATTCAATCATTAGACAGTTATCCATTCTAGTAATATATTTAACTTTATTTCTTTGTAAATGACCAATAAAATGCCATTTAACTTCACTATTTAATTTATTATTTTTTCTCCTTAATTCTTGAACTCTATTCTCACCAAAAATATCAATATTATTTTTTTGAAAAAATTTTATTTTTTTACTAAAATGATTTTTACTTACTGCAACAATAGTAATTTCAGAAGGATTTCTCCCAACTTTTTTACAGGATTTTTTTATATTACTTTTAACTTTTTTTAATCTTTTTTTTAGTTTGTTTTTATTCATTGTTATTCCCCCTGTGTATCAAAATTATAATTGCTATTTGTAGGATTTATTAAAATTTCATCTCCTAATTCTAAACCTGTAATAACTAAATATTTATCCCCATTAAATTTTATTTCTATATCTTTTAAATTATAATTATTACTTGAATCAACTAAGACCACTTTATAGCCATCACTGGTAGGTAAAATAGCCGTATCAGGAATAACCAGCCCTTCATAAATATTTTTAACTAATTCAATATTAATTTTTCTTTTATTTAACCATTTATCTATAAATCTTTTTAATTCTAAAATTATTATAGATTTTTCACCATAATTAACTATATTTTTTATTTTTGCCTGATTTAAATTATCTTTTTCTAGTTCCTTATCTCTTATAAAAACAGTTTCTTCAATCCAATATTTTTCAGCTTTATTTTTATCAATCTTTATCAAGGCATATAAATCACTATTATTTACAATACGAAAAAAAGGTTCACCCTTATTAATATAATCGTCCTCTTTTATATTATGGTAATTATTATTTATATTATTAAATTTTTTTATAGAAATATTATTCATATTTTCAGGAGACAATTCCGCTTCTAATTGATCATAACTAAAAGACAAAATACCGGCTTCTCTACTATAAATTGTTACATTTCTATCTTTAGAATTTATTTTAGCAACTACTTGATTACCAGCAATTCTTTGATTAGAATCAGAAAAAAAGGTTGCTTTTCCTGACTTGGGTGCTTTATATATTTTTTCTTTTCTAATAATTACAGATTCAGTATTAAAACTCTCTGATAACTGTCCGTATTCTACAATCATAGTATTAGAATTTGTATTAATAAAAAAATATAAAGCTAAAACAATTATTGATAAAACTATAAAAATATATATTGACTTTACAGATTTATTTTTTTTTTATATTTATCATTTAAATAATGTATCTTATTGTTTTCCATATTATCACCTTTAATATTAATTCAATATAAAGTTGAAAAATCCTGCATAACTATAATGTAATAATACTGGCCATTCTTCCAGTTACTCCTTTATCCCGGCGATATGAGTAAAAATTTTCTTCATTAGAATAAGTACACATCTTACTTTCAATTATATTTTCTTTTTTTATTCCTTTTTTAAGAAACATCATTTTAATAATCCCGGGTAAATCAAGCAAATAACTGTTTTTCCCTTTATAAACTAAATAATTATTTATATTAGAAAAATTATTTTTAAATTTAGTAGCAAGTTTATTATCAACTTCATAAAAATCTTTAGAAATTGCAGGTCCAATTGCAACCATACAATCACTCATTTTACTATTAAATTCAACTTTCATTTTTTCTAATACCTTTAAACCAATCTTTTTAAGAGTACCTTTCCAACCAGAATGTGCTAATCCTATTATTCTATTTTCTTTGTCATAAAAATAAAGGGGAACACAATCTGCATAATAAGAAAACAAAGTAATATTATTAGCAGTTGTAATTAAAGCATCTGTTTTTTTTATTGAACTACTATAATTACTACTTCCTTTACCTTTATCTTTTTTTTCTACTATATATACTCTATCACCATGAACCTGTTCAGCTGAAGTAACAGATGAAAAATTTAAATTTAATTTATTAGCAGTAATTTTTCTGTTTTTTATAACTGCTTCTTTTCTGTCATTTGTATGTAAACCTAAATTAAGGCTTTTATAAGAACCTTTGCTAACCCCACCATTTCTGGAAGTAAAATAAGCTTTACATCCTCTTTCCTTAAAATTTTCTATTTCCAAATACCTAAAGTTATTTTTCTTTTTCCATTTAAACATAATAAACCTCACCTAAATTCAAATTATTTATTCTAATTAAGTATATCACACATGACAACTATATAAAACTTATATAGTATATTAATTAAAAAGAGAAACTCGATGTCTTTAATGACATCGAGAAATTAAATTCAATATTTAAAAATATAATTAATTATTTTGCTTTCTTAAAAAAGCAGGAATATCTAGATCTTCACCAGAGAAATTTTCAACATCAAAATCTTCTTCAATGTCCTCTTCAATATCTTCTCCAAATTCATTAGAAGGAGAAGTTTTCTTTTTCTCTGCATCAAAACCAGTAGCAATTACAGTTACTTTTACCTCATCTTCAAGTTCTTCATCAATTACTGAACCTAAAATTATATTTGCATCAGTATCTGCAACTTCTTGAATAACCCTTGCTGCTTCATTAGCTTCATGAATTCCTAAATCAGAACCACCAGTAATATTTAAAAGTACACCCTGAGCACCATTAACAGATGCTTCCAATAATGGAGAAGCTATAGCCATTTTAGCTGCATCAGCAGCTCTATTTTCACCATTCGCTTTTCCAATTCCCATTAAAGCTGATCCTGCATCTTTCATAATTGTTTTTACATCAGCAAAATCTAAATTTATAATTCCGGTTATAGTAATTAGATCAGAAATACCCTGTACTCCCTGACGTAATACATTATCTGCAATTTTAAATGCTTCCATCAAACTAGTTTGTTTTTCTGCAACTTCTAATAATCTATCATTAGGAATTATAATCAAGGTATCAACCTTTGATTTTAATTCTTCAATACCCTGCTCAGCTTTTTTCATTCTTTTTGTACCTTCTACAGTAAAAGGTTTAGTAACTACTCCTACTGTTAAAGCTCCTTGATTTTTAGCTGTTTCAGCAATAATTGGAGCAGCTCCTGTTCCAGTTCCGCCCCCCATACCAGCAGTTATAAATACCATATCAGATCCTTCTAAAGATTGTGCTATTTCCTCTCGATTTTCTTCTGCTGCTTCTTTGCCAATCTGAGGATCAGCACCAGCTCCTAAACCTCTAGTTATTTTTTCACCAATTCTAATAGTCATACCTGCATTTGATGATAATAATGCCTGAGCATCAGTATTAATAGCTACAAATTCTACTCCATCAAGCCCTTCATCTATCATTCTATTTACAGCATTATTACCACCTCCACCAACACCAACAACTTTTATATTTGCAAATTGCTCAACTTCAGTTCCTATATCAAACATTAAATTTACCCCCTCTCATTAGAAGAAATCCTCAAACCATTTTTTTAATTTATTAAAGAAATCATTTACTATACTCTGACTGTTTTTCTTGTTTTTGGTATCCTGTTCGTACTTACTACCATATTCAACCAATCCAACCGCTGTTGAAAAAATGGCTTTAGGTACTTTTTTATCTTTTTTTATATACACAGGATTATCAATTACATCAGAAAGCCCACTTATATAAGATGGTTCACCTAAACGAACAGGAAGTTCAATTAAATCTGTAGCTAAATTTGTAGCATCTTCAATAAGAGAAGCACCACCTGTTACAACTAAACCGGCCGGGGTCATATCCCGAGGACCAGCCTTATGTAATTCATTACCTATCAGATCAAATAATTCTTCCATTCTTGGTTCAATTACATTGGCAAGTGATCGTCTTTTTATATTCTTCTTGTTTTTACCACTTGCTTCTAATACTTCTATAGATTCTTCATCACCGATATTTTCTGCTTTAGCTGAACCAAATTTAATTTTTAATTTTTCTGCCTCTGAAATAGGAGTCCTTAAACCAACAGCAATATCATTACTTACATGATTACCTCCAACAGGTAAAACAGAAGTATAAGCTATACTTCCTTCATGGAAAACTATTAAATCAGTGGTTCCACCACCAATATCTACAAGAGAAACTCCCAATTCCTTTTCATCTTCTGCTAAAACTGATTCACTAGAAGCCAGTGGTTCTAATACTATATCATCAACTTCCAAACCTGCTCTAAGAACACTTTTTACAAGGTTTTGTATAGAAGTTGCAGAACCTTTTACAATATGAGTCTCGACCTCTAATCTAACTCCAGACATACCAAGCGGATCCTTAATACCAGGACATCCATCTACAATAAATTCTCTTGGTAAAACATGAATAATTTCCTCTTCTGCAGAAAGAGGAATTATTTTTGCTGCTTCCATTACTCTCTGAATATCACTATTAGATATTTCTTTTTCTTCTCCTGTTACAGCAACTACACCATGACTATTAATTGATGTAATATGAGAACCAGCTATCCCTACAAAAGCTGAATCAATTTCAAAGCCAGCCATTCTCTCAGCTTTTTCTACTGCATTTTTAATAGCCCTACTTGTTTTATCAATGTCCACTACAATGCCTTTTCTTAGACCTTTTGACGGAGAGAGGCCTATCCCAATAATTTCTATATTATCTTCATCTATAACTTCAGCTATAATTGCACAAATTTTTGTTGTTCCAATATCAAGCCCTGTAACTATCCTTTTATTCTTCAAAAGACTATTACCTCCTCTCCTAAAACTAATAAATTAATTTGTTACCTTAATATTATTAATTCAACATAAATGCATAATTTCCTTTTTTCTACCTACCTAATTTTCAGTTTTATAAACTGGTTTATCAGGATATTGTAAGTTTATATAATCAACTTTTAAATTATTTTTTTTTATATCAAGAATAGTCGCTTCTAGAATTTTAAATTTTTTTGCTAGATTTTCTAAATCTCCTAATTTCACTTTTATATTATTATTCATAATTAATAATTCAACTTTAAATTTATTATTTTGCAACTGTTTATATTGTATCAAATTTAATTCTTTTATTAAAGAAAATTTTAAGTCTTCCAACTCTTGAACTAATTTTTCAAAAGAAGGAGTAAATACTATTCTATTTTTTGAAAAGGAATAGCCAACTCCCTTTAAAAGAGGTACATCAGCTTTAATATCATTTTTTCCTTGTTCTAAAATATAACCTTCATTATCAAAAACAAGTGTCTTTTTATCATTTACAATTTTAGCAATAGGTTTTCTTTCTGTAATTATTATTTCTAATTTGTTTGGATAAATTTTATTTATTATAACATCTTTTATATATTTTTCTCTAGCTAACAAAGATTTCCTTAATTCATCAATATTTACTAAGAGGATATTTTCATTTTTGAATTTATTAATATTATTAATTATTTCATCTGTTTTTAGAACTTCGTTCCCCTTCACGTTAAAATCTTTAATCTCTAATGAAGGAGAATATATTAATGAAAAAAACACTCCTAAACCTATAAATATTATAGTTAAAATAGCTATTAGTCTATAATTCAAGTAATCCCCCCTTGATGACAAATTATATCAGGTATTAGTTTTCATGATCTTAATTAACTTTTCACCACTTTTATAGATATCACCAGCTCCAATTGTAATTACTATATCCCGTGATTCTATAATAGAATTTAAATAATCAGGTATTTTACTCAAATTTTTAATATATTCAACTTTAAAATCATATATTTTAGAACACTCTTCAGCCATATTTTTGGCTAAATATTTATCTTCCTCATCTTTTATTTTTTCATCAGCACTATAAACATCAGTGATAATTAATCTATCAGCATCAGAAAAAGAATTGCAAAATTCTTTAAATAAATATTTAGTTCTACTATAACGATGTGGTTGAAAAATAGCTATTACTCTATTAAACCCTGTATTTACTGCTGCTTTCAATGTTTCTTTAATTTCAGTTGGATGATGGGCATAATCATCTATGATTAATACATCTTTAATAAGAGCCTTTTTTTCAAATCTTCTTTTAACTCCTGAAAATTTTTCGATCCCCTTTTTTATTTCAGTAAAACTCAATCCTAAATATAGACCTACTGCAATTGCAGCCAATGAATTTAAAATATTATATTTACCAGGAATTTGAAGATTAATCTCCCCTATTTTTTTATTATTAAATTCTACATCAAATAAACTCCCAAAAGGTAAATAATTTATATTATTTGCTCTTATTTTTCCATTTTCAAATCCATAAGATATTATTTTATCATTATCCAAATCTATTAATTCACGAATAATTTTATCTTCAGCACAAACAATTGACTTACCACTTGCAGCTGTTTTATTTATGAAATTTTTAAAAGTATTTTGCAACTTTTTCTTATTAGTATAAAAATCCAGATGCTCTAATTCGATATTGGTTACAACTGATATATAGGGATCAAAATATAATAAAGAACCATCACTTTCATCTGCTTCTGTTACAAAATAATTGTCTGTACCACTTTTAATATTTCCCTGTATACTTGGTAAATTACCTCCAATCATAGTAGTTGGATCATATTTTTCACTATTTTGCATCATAGTGGCTATCAAACCGGTGGTAGTAGTTTTACCATGAGTTCCTGATACCGCTATGGTTTTTTTATCTTCCATCAATTTTGATAACATTTCAGCTCTTTTAAGAATTTTTATTCCTAATTTATTAGCCATTTTCAATTCAGAATTATTGTCATCTATTGCACTGGAATTTACAACAAAATCTGGTATTCCCCATTTTTTAATATTATTACTATTATGTCCTACTTCAATTTTAGCACCTAATTTTTTTAAATTTTTAATTGTATTTGAATCTTTTATGTCTGATCCACTAACTTTATAATCTCGCAATAATAATAATTTGGCAATTCCACTCATTGATATACCACCAATACCTATTAAATGTATATGTTTTTTAGCCAAATTATCCCCCCCTAAATTCCTATTTTTTCTATTTTATTTGCAATTAGAGTTACAGCATCTCTTTTTCCTAATTTATAACTATTTTCACTCATTTCTTTTAATAAACTTTCATTATTTATTATAACCTTTAAATTTTCTAATAAGACTTTTTCATTTAAGTTTTTTTCTTCAATCATCCTTGCAGCATCATTTTTTGTTAAAAATTGAGCATTATATTTCTGATGATTATCAGTTGCATAAGGATAGGGGATTAAGATTGAAGCCAATCCCTTTGCTGTTATTTCTGATAAAGCCGTTGCACCTGCTCTACTAATAACAATATCAGCAATACTATAAGCATATTCCATATGTTCTAAATAGGGAATAGTTTTTATGCTGGAACATTCCTTAATATTAATATTATTTTTTTCTAAATATCCAAGAACCTTTTTATAATTTTTTTTGCCAGTTATATGGATTAATTGCAAAGCATCATTATTTTTAACAAATTTATAAATTCCTGATAAAGATTTATTGATGCTTTCTGCACCCTGACTTCCTCCAAAAATCAATATTGTTTTTGCATATGAAGAAAATTTAAAATAATCAATTCCCTGTTTTTTCTCTGTTTTTAAAATTATTTCTCTTACAGGATTTCCAGTATGAATGATTTTATTTTCAATCTTAGCAGAAAAATGATTTTTAGCTTCTTTAAAATTTATAGCTACTTTATCGCAAAATCTACTTAAAATTTTATTAGTAATTCCAGGATATGCATTTTGTTCATGAATTATAGAAGATTTTCCTGTCAAAAATCCTGCTAAAACTACAGATCCAGCAACAAAACCACCAGTTCCAAAAACTATATCTGTTTGATAATTTTTAATTATTTTAAAGGATTGATAAAGACCTTTTAAATTAGTAAATATTGATTTAAAAAGATCAAAATTAAATTTGCGTGGAAGAGGTGCAACATTTATGCCTTTGAATTTTATATCCCATTCTTGGGCAATATCTTTTTCAAGCCCATTTTTTGAACCAATATATATAATATCCCATCCCCTTTTTTTTAATTCTAATGCTACTGCTATTGCAGGATAAATATGTCCACCAGTACCGCCTCCAGTGATTATTGCCCTCATACTACACCTCACTTAATTCTTAAAATTAGATGATATATTTAATAAGATTCCCACCCCAGATAACATTATCAAAAGTGAGCTACCTCCATAACTAATAAACGGAAGAGTTATTCCGGTTACAGGAATAGTAGCTGATACAACTCCTATATTTATAAATACCTGAATGATTATCATACTTGTAATTCCAATAGCCAATAAGCTACCAAATACATCTGGAGCTCGATGTGCTATCCGAATTCCTCTCCAGAAAAATAATAAATACAATGAAATAACTATAAATACTCCTACAAAACCCAACTCTTCACCTAAAACAGCAAAAATAAAATCAGTACCTGGTTCAGGTAAATATAGAAATTTTTGTTTACTATTACCTATTCCTACTCCGAAAAATCCCCCAGTTCCAAGAGCCAATAATGATTGAATTATATGATAACCGCTATCAAGAGGATCTTCCCAGGGATCTAAAAATGCTGTGAATCTTTCTCTTCTATAATCAGAACTATAAATAAAGTATAATATTGCAAGTACTCCTGAAAAACCAAGGATAGTAATATGTAATATTCTGGCTCCTGCTACAAAAATTAAAGTAAAAGCACTCAGCGCTATAGTAATTGCTGTACCTAAATCAGGTTCTAATAATATTAATAAAAAAGTTAATCCTAATATTATTAAAACAGGTAATAATCCATTGATAAAATCATTTAATTTATCCCTTTTTTTAGAAAGATAATGAGAAAAATATATTACTATTCCTAATTTGGCTACTCCTGAAGGTTGAAAACCAAAAAAACCTAAATCAATCCACCTTCTCGAACCACCTCTAAATTGTCCTATACCTGGAATTAATACAATTATTAACAAGAAAAATGTAAGAAATAATATTAGTTTTGAAAATTTTTTATATAAATGATAATCAATATTCATAGTTATTATCATTGCTATTAAACCCAATCCGGCAGTCATTAATTGTCTTTTGAAAAAATGAAAACTACTTCCAAAAATATTAAATGACCTAATAGAACTGGCACTGAAAACCATAATAAGTCCAATCATAAGCAAACTCATTACGGTTAATAAAATAATAAAATCAGGTTTATTTTTGTTTTTTTCTAATTTATTATTATCTTTCAAACTATCCCACCTTATCTTAAAACTTTATTTGATTTTTTACTTCTTTTTGAAAGAGATTACCTCTTTCTTTATAATCTTGATACATATCCCAACTAGGACAGGCGGGAGATAATAAAAGACAATCTCCTTGTTCAAATAAATCTAATCCTTTTTTTACTGCTTCTTTCATGTTTTTTACTTGAAAAACACTATTATATCCTTTTTTAATCATTTCCTTATGTATTTTTTCTGATGTTTCTCCTAAAATAATAAGTGCTTTTACATTCTTTTGGACAGAATCTGCTAATTTAGAAAAATCTGCATTTCTATCCTGCCCACCAGCTATTAAAATTATATCATTATCAAATGTCTTTATAGCTTTTAAAGCAGCATCAATATTTGTTGCTTTAGAATCATCAATTACTATACTTCCATCTTCATTTTTTATAACAACCTCAAGTCTATGTCTATCTGGTTTATATTTTTTAACTACATTCTTAATAATTTTAGGATTAATTTCTAACAAAGATGCTGTTTTAGCTGCAAAAGCAATATTCATTAAGTTATGATCACCTTGAAGAAAAATCTCTTCTTTTGATATTAATTTAAAGCTATTATTTTTTTCTGAAATATAAATAATTCCATTTTCTAAATAAGCTCCATTTTTAACTTTTTTCTTCCTGCTTATGTAATGTTTATTAATATCATATTCTGAACTTGCATTAATAACTTTTGGATCATCAAAATTTAATATTGCAAAATCATCATTTTTTTGATTTGAAAATATTCTTTTTTTTGCATTTAAATATTCATTTTCATCTTTATGTCTATCTAGATGATCAGGACTAAAATTTAAAAACAAACTGATATTTGGATGAAATTCATCTATCGATTCTAACTGAAAAGAACTAACTTCTACAACAAGCCATTTATCTTTTGAAAGTCCTGGGGCTACATCTATTAATGGAGTACCTATATTACCTGCTAC
>DATFIM010000055.1 GCA_035270125.1 Halanaerobiales bacterium
TAAGCCGTATAGCTCAAATAATGATGGTGTAATGCATGCCTGTGGTCATGATGGGCATACTGCTATTTTAATTGGAGTTGCTGTCTTATTAAATAAATTAAAAAATGAGTTTAAAGGTAATGTAAAATTTGTTTTTCAACCAGCTGAAGAAGCTGAGGGTGGAGCGAAAGGAATGATAGAAGAGGGAGTTCTAGAAAATCCAAAAGTTGATGCTGCTTTAGGTCTACATCTCTGGGGAACTTCTCCCAGGGGAGTAGTGGAATACAAATCCGGTCCTTTTATGGCCTCTCCTGATAAATTCAGTTTAAGAATTTTAGGTGATGGTGGTCATGCAGCTCAACCAGAAAAAAGCACTGATCCTATTCCTATTGCTACTGCTATAGTAGATCAGTTCCAAAATATTATTAGTAGAAGAACAGATCCTCTTGAATCAGCTGTTATTTCTGTCTGTCATATCGAAGGTGGAGATACCCATAATGTTATACCGGATGAAGTTTTTATTGAAGGAACAGTAAGATCATTAGTTCCTGAAGTAAGAGATAAGTTACCTGAATATATGGAAAAGGCAATTGAAAAAGTAACTTCAATCTATGGAGCGGATTATGACTTTGATTATGAATATCGATTTCCTCCTTTAATTAATGATAAAAATATGACTGAGATTTTGAGTAAATCAGCAAAAAAAATCATTGGAGATAATAGAGTAAGAGAATTAAAAAAAGCAAATATGGGAGGAGAAGACTTTTCTTATTTTGCTGAAGCAGTTCCTGCTAATTTCTTTTATTTAGGAATGGCTCCTTCAGAAGATGAAGTTATAAAACATCATCAGGCCAAATTTGATGTAGATGATAGTGTTTTAAAAGAAGGAATAGCGGTTATGGTGCAGGCTGTAATTGATTATTTTAAAGAGGAAAAATAAGATAGATTAGAATAGTCCTGTTACATACTTGACAGGACTATTTTTTTATGTTATATTCTTTAGTGTAGTAAAGCATTAAAGCAAATAATTGATCTGGAGGTAAAAAAATGAATACAAATTCTCCACGTGGGATGAAAAGTCACTTACCGAAAACAACTTATGAAATTAAGCAAATAAAAGAAAATATAGAAAATATCTTTGCAAAATGGGGTTATCAGGAAATAATGACTCCCTTAATGGAATATTATGATATTTTAAAAAAAGGAGTAGGAGAAAAAAATAAACAGGAATTATATAAATTAATTGATAGAGAAGGTAATGTGCTTTCTTTGAAATCTGAAATGACTGCTCCTATAGCCAGAACCGTTGCTAATAGATATTCAGAAATAGATTTACCTGTTAAATATTCTTATTTTAGTCCTGTTTATCGTTATAATCAGGATCAACAGGGAAAAAATAGAGAGATTTATCAAATGGGTGTTGAATTTATTGGTAGTAACAAAATTTCTGCTGATGCTGAAACTTTGATAGTAGCAGTTGATTCTATTAAAGCTACGGGAATAAATGATTTTGAGATGGATATAGGACATGTTAAATATTTAGAAGGTGTTTTTAGTGAGTTTAATTTAGATTTTTCAGAAAAAGAAAGAATTAAGACTTTGTTAAATGAAAGAAATGTTGTTGGGCTTCGTAAATATTTAAAAAGTTTTGAAAGAAATGATTTATTAGAAGAACTCCTTTTATTAAGAGGAGGAAAGGAAATATTTTCTAAGGTTAGAGAATTAACTGATAATAAATTAATTTTGGAAGCAATAGCTAATTTAGAAGAAGTGTATGATTTTCTTAAAGATTATGGAATTGAAAAATATATTAATTTTGATATGAGTCTTATTCGAGGATTTAACTATTATACAGGAATAGTTTTTGAAGCCTTTAATAAATCTTTAGGCTATTTGATTTGTGGTGGAGGAAGATATGATAATTTAATTGAAAAATTTTCAGAAGAACAAATTCCTGCAGTTGGTTTTGCGATTGGGGTAGAAAGAATAAGACTTGCTTTAAAAGGTGAAAAGATAGATTTTAATATTGAAGATAATAAAGAAATTATAGTTTTTACTAAAGAAAAGAGAAAAAAAGCTTTATCTTATCTTAAAAAACAACATATCCAGGGAAAAAAATCTTTTATGTACATGCTAAATGAAAAAGAAAGTAAACATATAAATGATGTAGATTATTTAAAAGAAAAAATATTAGAAAATTATAATGGGGAAAAGATAAATAGATTACTTTTATTTACCGGTCAGAAAGATGAACTTCCACAGGTGATTAATGTTAATTAAAAAATGGTAGGAGGAAAAAAATGAGTAACCTGACAATAGCTATGCCTAAAGGTAGATTATTTGACAAATCAGTTGATATTGTATCTAATATGGATTTAATTAATAATTCTGCAGATTTTGATATTCTATCAAGAAAATTAATATATAAAGATGAAGAAAAAAATAATAATTTCTTGCTTGCTAAACCAAAAGATGTTCCAGCTTATATTGAACATGGAGCAGCAGATATAGGAATTACAGGAAAAGATGTGATTATGGAACATAATAAAAATTTATATGAACTACTTGATTTAGGTTTTGGAGCCTGTAGACTTGTAGTTGCTGTTCCCGAAAAATCAGGTATTGAAGAGGTTGAAAATATTCCTGAACATTCAAGAATTGCAACATCCTATCCTGGTATTACCAGAAAGTTTTTTGAAAAACTTGGTATTCAGGTGGATATCATATATTTAAGTGGTTCAGTGGAATTAGGGCCTCAAGTTGGACTTTCTGATTTAATAGTAGATATTAGTTCAACTGGAACTACTTTAAGAAAAAATAATCTTGTTCCTATAGCTGAAATAATGGAATCTTCAGCCAGACTTGTTGTAAATAATGTTTCATATAAAGCAAAACATGATGAGATTAAGAAATTATTAGCCTGGGGGAAGAAAAATGAAGATCTTGAATTATCAATCTGATAAAAATAAAATTGATGAACTTATAAAAAGTAGAGAATTTTCGATTGAAGAAGATGTACGTAAAAAAGTAAAAAATATACTTTTAGATGTTAAAAATGATGGAGATAAAGCAGTTTTTAATTTCACTGAAAAATTTGATGAAGTTAAGCTAGATGATTTTCAAGTAAAGGAAAGAGAAATTGAAGATGCTTATAATATAGTTGAAAATGAATTTTTGGATTCTTTGAAAAAAGCTGCTAAAAATATAAAAGAATTTCATCAAAAACAAAAAGAGGAAAGCTGGTTTGATAATAAAAATGGTAAAATGACCGGGCAATTAATAAATCCAATTAATAGAGTGGGCTGTTATGTGCCAGGTGGAGGAGCTGCCTATCCATCCTCTGCTTTAATGACCGTTATACCAGCTAAAGTAGCAGGAGTTAAGGAAATAGCTGTTACTACTCCTCCTGGAAAAGATGGAAAGATTAATCCTTATACTTTAGTAACTTTAAATGAATTAGAAGTTAAAGAAATTTATAAAATAGGGGGAGCACAGGCAATTGCTGCTCTGGCCTATGGGACGGAGAGTATAAAAAAAGTTATGAAAATAGTTGGCCCAGGGAATATATTTGTGACAATTGCCAAAAAAGAAGTTTATGGAAAAGTTGATATTGATATGCTGGCCGGTCCCAGTGAAGTAATGGTTCTGGCTGATAAAAATGCTAATCCAACCTATATTGCAGCTGATCTTCTTTCTCAGGCAGAACATGATCCAAGAGCAATTTCAGTTTTGGTCAGTCCCTCATTAAAATTAATTGAAAATGTAAAAAAAGAAATAGATAAACAGCTGCTAAAACTTTCTCGAGAAAAAATTGCTCGCAAATCTATCAAAGAAAATGGCGTTTTTATAGAAGTTGAAAATATAAATAAAGGGCTGAAATTAGTTAATGATTATGGGCCAGAACATTTTGAATTAGCTGTAGAAGAACCATTATCATATCTTGGCCAAATTGAAAATGCAGGAGCAGTATTTTTAGGAGAATATTCACCTGAACCTTTAGGTGATTATTTTGCAGGTCCAAACCATGTTTTACCTACAGGTGGTACCGCTAAATTTTCATCACCATTAACAACTGATGATTTTATGAAAAAATCAAGTATAATTTATTATAATCAAGCTCAATTAGAAAAATGTTCTCAGGATATAATTAATCTTGCTCGAAAAGAAGGTCTTGATGCTCACGCTAAATCAATTGAAATCAGGAAAAGAGGTGGTCAGGATGAAGGATGAGTTAAATTTAGATTGTAAACTTGATGCTAATGAAAATCCCTATACACTTCCCTTGAAAATCAGAGAAGAAATAGAGAAGGGGATTAAAGGATTCCAATTTAATAGATATCCTGATTCAAAAGCCAGAAAATTAAAGAAAAAAATAGCTGATTATACAGACCTTGCTAGTGAAAATATATTAATTGGAAATGGTTCTGATGAACTTTTATTAATGATCATGACTAAGTTTGTAGCACCTAATAAAAAAGCTGTTTTAGTTCACCCTACTTTTGGGATGTATGAATTTTATGCTGATATGGTAGGAAAAGGTAGTTATGATTTAAGTTTTAATAAAGATTTTAGTATAGATTGGGATAAGCTTGCTACTTATTCAAAAAAAGATGATTCTGCATTAACTGTTCTTTGTTCACCTAATAATCCAACTGGTAATATTTTGGATTTTAATAGGCTAGAAGATTTTATTAAAAATACTGATAATTATGTTCTTTTAGATGAAGCCTATTATGAATTTTGTGGTAAAACTTTAATTGATTTAGTAAAAAAATATGATAATTTGATAGTTACTAGAACTTTTTCTAAAGCTTTTGGGATAGCCGGGCTGCGTATTGGTTATTTAGCTGCTGATAGTAAAGTTATTGATGAAATTAGAAAAGTCAAATCTATTTATAATGCTGATAGATTCAGTCAAAAAATAGCCACTTTAGTGTTAGATGAAATTGATGAATTTAAAAAAATATGGAAAACTATTAGGGAAAATAGAAAAGAAATTTACAGGCAACTAGTTGATATGAAGGGAGTAATTCCTTATAAATCAGAAGCAAACTTTGTACTTTTTAATACAGAAAAACCAGAAAAAGAGATTTATTTAGCTTTAGCTAATAGAGGAATTCAGATTAGATTTCTGGAAGAACTGGAAATTTTAGGTGATAGTTTGCGAGTAACGGTGGGTACTGAAAAACAAAATGAAAAATTTATTTGTAATTTTAAAGAAATTCTAGATAAAAAATAGAGGTGATAAAATGATTGAATTAAAAAGAGAGACCACTGAAACAAAAATTTATTTAAAATTAGATCTTTATGGTGAAGGTAATTATGATATAAAAACTGGTATTGGATTTTTTGATCATATGCTAGAACTCTGGAGCCGTCATGGTTTTTTTGACTTAGAGTTAAAAGTTGAAGGTGATTTAGAAGTTGATGACCATCATACAGTAGAAGATACGGGGATAATGCTGGGAAAAGCAATAAATAAAGAGCTGGGAAATAGAGCGGGGATTAAACGTTATGCAGATATTATTCTTCCTATGGACGAAACTTTGCTAATGACTGCAGTTGATCTTGGTGGTAGATCTTATTATAAAAGTGATTTTTCATTTAGTAGAAATGAAGTTGGTGGATTTGCAGTAGAGTTAGTAGATGAGTTTTTCCGTTCCTTAGTTTCTCATGGAAAACTAAATTTACATTTCAGCCAAATCCGAGGAGAAAATACTCATCATATAGTTGAAGGGGCATTTAAAGCTTTTGCCCGGGCCCTTGATAAAGCTACTGATGCAGAAAAAAGATTGAAAGATAAACCTCTCTCAACTAAAGGCCAATTACAAGAAGGAGGTAGACATTGATAGCAGTTATAGATTATGGAGTAGGTAATATTGGCAGTGTTTTGAAAGCACTTGAATATCTTAATATCTCGGCCAAATTAACCTCTGATAAAGATGAGATAAAAAAAGCTGATGGATTAATTCTACCTGGGGTAGGTGCCTTTGGTTCAGGAATGAAAAAGTTACATGAAAGAAATCTTGTAAAATTAATTAAAAATGAAGTTAAAGATGGTAAAGCAATTTTAGGAATTTGTCTTGGATTACAACTTCTTTTTGAGACAAGTGAAGAAAATCCTTCAATAAGTGGTCTTTGTTTGATAAAAGGAAAAGTGAAAAAATTTGATAAAAATAAGGTAGAAAAAGTACCCCATATGGGCTGGAATAGTCTGGAAGAAACAGAAGAAATTAAACTTTTTTCTGATATAGATAATCCCCGTGATTTTTATTTTATTCACAGTTATTATGTAAAACCGGATAATGCAGATTTGATAAAAGCTGAAACTAGTTATGGTAATACTAAATTCACTTCTCTTGTTAATAAAGGTAATATCTGGGGAATACAACCTCATCCCGAAAAAAGTAGTCAAAAGGGATTACAATTATTGAAAAATTTTGCTGAAAAGATAGTAGGAGGTAATTAAATGGAAGTAATTCCAGCAGTTGATATAAAAGATGGTAAATGTGTGAGATTAACTCAGGGAGACTATAATAAAGAAAAAATATATAATAATAGCCCTCTTGCAGCAGCTAAATATTGGATAGAAAAAGGAGCAAAGAGTATCCATTTAGTAGATTTAAATGGTGCCAAAGATGGAAAAACAGTTAATTTTGAAAAAATAAAGGAAATAACTGAGAATATAGATATTCCGATTCAATTAGGAGGCGGGATTCGTAGTTTTAGTGATATGAATAAATATTTTGAGCTTGGGATTGATAGATTAATAGTAAGTACTATTGCTCTTAAAAATAAAGAACTTCTCAAAAAAGCATTAAATAAATTTGGCCAGGATAAAATTATTGTCAGTCTTGACATCAAAGAAGGGAAAATTGCTGTCAAAGGTTGGCTTGAAACTGCAGAATTAAATCCAGAAGAATTTTTGGATAATTTGATTGAATTAGGAGTTAAAAATATAATTTTTACGGATATTTCAAGTGATGGAATGTTAACTGGCCCTGATTTAGAAATGATAAATAAATTAAATAGAGAAGAAATTGAACTTATTGCTGCTGGAGGGATTTCTACTAAAAATGATTTGAAAAAGCTAAATAAAATAGGAATAAAAAAAGCAGTAGTTGGTAAAGCTCTCTATGAAGAAAAAATAAAACTTGAAGAATGGAATTAATATAATAGGATAATATTGAAAGCAGGTGAAATAATGTTAGCCAAAAGAATTATACCCTGTCTCGATGTCAAAGATGGGAGAGTTGTAAAAGGAGTTAATTTTGTTAATCTTAGAGATGAAGGAGATCCTGTTGAACTGGCAGAATATTATGATCAGGAAGGAGCAGATGAACTGGTTTTCTTAGACATAACTGCTTCTTCAGATAAAAGAGATATAGTTATTGATTTAGTTGAAAAAACTGCTAAAAAAGTTTTTATTCCTTTTACAGTAGGTGGTGGGATAAGAAGTATAGAAGATATGAATGCTATACTTGAAGCTGGTGCTGATAAGGTTGCCATAAATTCTGCAGCAGTGAAAAATCCCGAATTAATTACTAAAGGAGCTAGAAAATTTGGATCACAATTTGTTACAGTTGCAATCGATGCTAAAAAAATCAATGAAAAATGGAAAGTATTTATTCATGGAGGAAGAAAAGATACTGATATTGAACTTGTAAACTGGATAAAGGAAGCAGAAAAAAGAGGTGCTGGAGAAATTCTTTTGACAAGTATGGATCGTGATGGTACCAGAGCAGGTTATGATCTTGAGATGTTAGCTGCTATTTCAAAAGAAATAAATATACCTTTAATTGCTTCAGGAGGGGCAGGAAAACCAGTTCATTTAAAAGAAGTTCTAGAAAAAAATTTAGCAGATGCAGTTCTGGCAGCTTCTATATTTCATGAAAAAGATTATTCTATACAGGAAGTGAAAGAATATCTAAAAGAGAATGGTATTCCAGTAAGTCTTCATTAATTTATTAAGCTATGGAGTTAGGAGTGAAAAAATGAATATAAATACAGATGATTTAAAATTTAATGATCAAGGACTTTTACCAGCAATTTTGCAGGATTATAAAAGTGGTAAAGTATTAATGTTAGCCTATATGAATAAAGAAGCATTTCAAAAATCAATTAAAACCGGTAAAGCAACTTTCTGGAGTAGATCCCGGCAGAAATTATGGGTAAAAGGGGAAACATCCGGTAATTATCAATATATTAAAGATATGAAAATTGACTGTGATAAAGATACCTTACTATTATTTGTTGATTCTGCAGGTCCAGCCTGTCATACAGGAAATGAAAGTTGTTTTTATAGAAAAATTGATGAAGAATTTTCTGAAACTGATGAGTTGAATGAAAATTTGCTACAAGAAAATAAATCTTTTTATAATAAATTGTATGAAATTATAGTAGATCGGAAAGAAAATCCACAGGAAAATTCTTATACAAGTTCACTTCTCAAAAAAGGAATAGATCGGATTGGAAAAAAAATAGTTGAAGAAGCAGGGGAAGTTATAATTGCCGGTAAAAATGAAGATGAAGAAGAAATAATTTATGAAACTGCAGATTTAATTTATCATCTATTTATTCTATTAGTTCTTTACGATATAAGCATTTCAGATATAGAAAATGAGTTAAGAGAGAGACATAAATAGATTTGATTTTAGAGGGAGCAGCTAAGACTGTTCCTTTTTTTATGTTTGGATAATTATTTTTGCTAATTATCTTGACAGTTATATAGTCTAATGTTAGAATAAATGTGAAGTAATTCACAATAATAATATATTCTTATAGATTACAGTAAAAGGAGGGCCAGTTTTATGGAAATAAGTATTTGTGTGGGAAGCAGTTGTCATCTAAAAGGTGCCCATGATGTAGTAGATATTTTCAAAAAAATGGTAAAAAAATATGATTTAGAAGATGAAATTCATCTCAAAGCCAGTTTCTGTCAGGGAAGATGTACTGATGGAGTCGTTATAACTGTAGATGGTGAATTTATCACCGGCGTTAATCCTGAAAATGCTCGTGAAATATTTTACAATAGATTTGTTGATAAAGGTGGTGATACTAATAATGGAAGCCAAAATGAGTGTGCTTGAAGTTCATGATGCCAGTTGTAAAGATTGTCACCGCTGTCTTCGGGAGTGTTCTGTAAAAGCAATAGCTTTTGAAGATGATCAGGCAAAAATTATTGATGAAAAATGTATTTATTGTGGTAAATGTATAAATGTCTGTCCTCAGGATGCAAAAGTACCTAGAAATGAGCTTAAAATGTTTTCTTCATATTTAAAATCTAATAAAAAAGTTGCTGTGTCTATAGCTCCCTCTTTTGCTGCAGCCTTTAATCTTGATTCATCTTATAGAATTGTAGGGGCTTTAAAGGAATTAGGAGTTGATATTGTAGCTGAAACTTCTCAAGCTGCTGAATATATTGCAGCCGAATATCAGGATTTAGTTAGAGATAATTTTAAAAGTTTAATTTCTAGCTGTTGTCCGGCAGTTGTAAATCTAGTTGAAAAACATTACCCAGAACTTATTCCTTATTTATCACCGATTATTTCACCTATGAATCTTCATGCTGAGTTATTAAAAAAGAAATATGGAGATGATATAAAAGTTGTTTTTATAGGCCCCTGTATAGCTAAAATTGATGAAGCTGATTCACATCAAGGAAAATATAAAATTGATGCTGTTTTAACTTTTGATCATCTTAAAGATTTTATGAAAGAAAAATCTATTTCACCTTATGAAGAAAAAAAGCTTTCTTTTGATGAGTCCTGTTTTTCAAATGCAAGTTCCTATCCTTTAGAAAAAGGGGCAATTAAAACTGCTGCTTTGGAAGAGGGATTAGAATCGGAAGAAATAGTTTCTGTGAGTGGAGTAAAAAATTGCATGGAAGTTCTGGATGACCTTAAAAAAGGTAGTTTGAATGCTAATTTCATTGAACTTCTTGCCTGTGAAGGTGGTTGTATTAATGGTCCTGCTATTGATAAAGAACTAAGTAAAGCCAAAAGAAAACAGTTAATAAAAAAATATACTGCTGAAAAAATAGAAAGAAATAATGCTAAAAATGAATTTAATAGAGATAAGTTAAGTTTAGAAAGAATTTATAAAAATAAAAAGTATAATTTT
>DATFIM010000056.1 GCA_035270125.1 Halanaerobiales bacterium
TGAGTCAGGTGTGGAAGGTGCGCTTGCAGCAGGAATGGTAGCTGTGGGAGTTGGCCCTGAGGAGAGGGTTGGCAAGGCTGATTATCGTTATGATCAGGTAAAAGATATCAATTTAGATGAAATAATTGGTGGATAATAAAAAAAATTATCCCGGGGAAACCCGGGATTTATTTATTCTATAAACTTATTTATCTCTTCTTTTATAATCTCAAATTGCTTTTCTCTTGAAATAGTTGCCTTTCCATCCTTGTTCTGAAATCCATAACTGCCGAATTGAGAGTGATTTCCTCCCTCAATACTAATATATTTAGTATCATCAGGCAAATTTCCTTTTCTTTTTTCAAATTTCTCTTTATTTATAATCTGATCATTAGTTGCTGTTATTGAGAGCACTGGCAAATTTTTAATAACTGTATCTTCACCAGGATAAGCTGCGAATAAAATTAGTCCACTTAAATTCTCTTTATTATTAGCTGCAAAACTGGCAGCCATTGCTCCTCCAAGAGAATGACCTGCTAAATAATAATTTTTATCCTTATTATTATCCATAATTTTTTGAGCAGCATTTGAATCAAAGATAGCTAATTTTAGAGGCATTTTTGTAATATATATCTTGAGACCAGTTTGAGATATTTTTTCTGCCAAGGGTAAATAGGCTGCTGCATCAACTCTGGCTCCTGGATAGATAATTAGAGCAGATTTAGTTTTAAGTTCTGTATTTTCAATAACATAATTTCCATTTTCTAAATAAATATTATCACGGTTTAAATATTCTTCTGCCTCTTTAGTTGCACTATAACCCTGACTTAAAAAAATAAATGCAAGTAAGAAAAAGAATATTATACCTGAAATTATAATTTGAATCCATTTATTGCTAAGTTTCTTTTCTATATATTTGAAGTTCATTATATCCCACCTTTAGTATTTTATTATTTTTTAAATCCATCTATAATAATAATTATATAAATTACTCTAAATTCCTTTTAGAACTATGATATTTTTATATTTTTTACTTTATTTTTAAAAAAATTAATCCAAAAATAAAAAAACTTAAAAAAAGACTTGAAAATATTTGCTAAGCAGTGTATAATAATTAATGTTAATATATTAACAAAATCATTACATAAAAAAGGAGGTCGTGGAAATGATTAATAGAAGAGTAGTTGCAGTTGAAAATAAAAAATTATATTTAAAAACAAATAATTGTGCACGGCCTGAATGGGTTTTTTGACATTGAGAAGTTTTATTCAAAAATTAATTATTACTGAAGTAATTAAACCTCAGGTGAGTGCTGCCTGTGGTTATTTTTATTTAAATCACCTTAACTATTTTTTATGTATAGTTTAAAACCACAGGTTGTTGCCTGTGGTTTTTTTAGTAAGAAAGTGAGGTAGAAAAAATGAAAAATCTGAAATTATTATTTAAATTTATGAAAGGCAAAAAACTTCTGTACTTAGGGTCACTTTTTAGTATTGGAATGGCAACTGTTTTTACACTTTTGAATCCATTAGTTTTAAGAGTAGCTATTGATAATATTATCGGGGGCAAAGAATTTGAAGCTGCTCCCTGGATAATAAATATAATTAATAGATTTGGAGGACGTGAATTCTTTTTGAATAGTCTCTGGATTTTAGCGATATTATTAATTATTTTAACTGGATTAAGAGGTTTATTCCTTTATTTTAAAGGTAAATGGGCGGCAATAGCAGCTGAATCAGTAGCTGAAAATATGCGTGATACTCTCTATGACCACTTACAGCATTTGCCTTTTTCCTATCATGTTAAATCTGAAACTGGTGATTTGATTCAAAGATGCACCTCTGATTTAGAGACTATTAGAAGATTTTTGGCAATGCAGTTGGTAGAAGTGGGAAGAGCAATTTTTATGGTAGCTATTATAGCTTATGTACTTTTTTCACTTAATTTTAAGTTAGCTTTGATATCAATGGCAGTTGTCCCTATTGTTTTTGGTTTTGCAGTGATCTTTTTTATGAAGATCAAGAAGGCTTTTAAACTTTCTGATGAAGCTGAAGCTGAAATGTCCACAGTTTTACAGGAAAATTTAACAGGAGTTAGAGTTGTTAGAGCATTTACCAAACAAAAACATGAAGTAGAAAAATTTGATAAAAAGAATCGCAAACATCGCGATTTAACCTATCGTTTAATCTATTTGTTAGCCTGGTATTGGGGACTTTCTGATTTGATATGTATGTTTCAGATTGGAGCGGTTTTAGTTTTTGGTTCTTATTGGGCAGCTACCGGCACCATAACTCTTGGAACTCTGGTGGTTTTTACAACATATGAGGGAATGCTTCTCTGGCCGGTAAGACAGATGGGAAGGATTTTGACTGATATGGGTAAAATGTTTGTTTCTTTAGAAAGAATAGGAGAAATACTTGCTGAAGATAGAGAAGACCTTAATGAAGCAGGATTGAATAAAGAAATAAAAGGGAAAATAGAATTTAAAGATGTTTCTTTTGCCTATCAAGGGCAGGAAGAAGTTTTAAAAGATATTTCTTTTGAAGTAGAAAAAGGAGAGACTCTTGCTATTCTTGGCTCAACCGGATCAGGGAAAAGTACTTTGCTTTATCTTTTAGCCGGTCTTTATGATTATGATCAGGGTTCAATAAAAATTGATGGTCATGAACTTACTGAATATAATAAAAAATATCTTAGGGATCAGGTGGGGCTGGTTTTACAGGAACCTTTTTTATTTGCTCGTTCTATGAAAGAAAATATCGGAATTGCAGTTGATGAAGCAGATGATGCCAAAATTTTTGAAGCAGCAAGAAGAGCAGCGATTCATGATGTTATCTTAAATTTTGATGAAGAATATGAAACTTTTGTTGGTGAAAGAGGAGTTTCTTTATCTGGTGGCCAAAAACAACGGGTAGCTATAGCCAGAACTCTAATAAAAGAACCACCAATATTACTTTTTGATGATTCTTTAAGTGCAGTTGATACTGAAACAGATGCTGCTATCAGACAGGAATTAAAAGAAAGAAATAAAAATGTAACTACAATTATTATTTCTCACCGAGTTACAACTCTGGCTGAAGCAGATAAAATTCTAGTTATGGAAGATGGTAAAATAGTTCAACGAGGTACACATCAGGAACTTGTTAAAAGTGAAGGGATGTATAAGCGAGTCTGGAAAATACAGAATTCTCTTGAACTGGAAATGAAAAATGAAAGAGAAGTTGGGTGATATTATGGAAAATTTTAAAGAAGAAAGTTATGATAAAAGATTTGATTTTGAGTTATGGAAAAAGCTCTTTTCCTATATTAAAGTATATAAAAAAGAGCTATTCTGGCTTGCTTTTGTTATGGTCGGGGTGGCTGGAATTGACGCTCTTTTTCCGATGTTAAATAAATATGCTGTTGATAATTTTGTTGTACCGGAAACTGTTGATGGTATTTATCGATTTGCTTTAATTTATGGGGGATTGGTTTTGGTACAGGCTTTAAATGTAGGTTTTTTTATTGCTCTGGCCGGTAAAATAGAAACTGGGATCGCCTATGATATTAGAAAGATTGGATTTAAAAGATTACAGGAATTGTCACTTTCCTACTATGACAGTAAAGCTGTTGGTTGGCTGATGGCCAGAATGACTTCTGATGTTAGAAAATTAGGAGAAACTATTGCCTGGGGCCTGGTAGATTTAGTCTGGGGTTTTACGATGATGGTAGCAATTATGGCTTTTATGTTTTATCTTAATTTCAAATTGGCTTTAATTACCTTGAGTGTTGTCCCAGTTTTGGTGATTTTAAGTTTATATTTTCAAAATAAAATCTTAAAAGCCTACCGGGTTGTTAAAAAAATAAATTCTAAAATTACCGGTAGCTTTAATGAAGGGATAATGGGGGCCAGAACTAGCAAAACATTGGTAAGAGAAGAGGAGAATTTAAAAGAATTTCAGGGACTTACTTCTAAGATGAAAAGATCATCTATTAGAGCAGCAATTTTTTCAGCTCTTTTTTTACCTTTAGTTTTAACTCTGGGTAGTATTGGTACAGCTTTAGCTCTCTGGTCAGGAGGAAGTAGTGTTATTAGCGGAACTATAACCTATGGTACTCTGGTTGCATTTTTAGCCTATACTGTTCGTTTTTTTGAACCGGTAAGAGAGATGGCTCGGGTTTTTGCTGAATTGCAATCTGCCCAGGCTTCAGCTGAAAGGGTTTTATCAATGATAGAAACTGAACCAGATATAAAAGATTTAGAAAAGGTTATCAAAGAATATGGTGATCAGTTTGAACCTAAAAAGGAAAACTGGCCTGCATTAAAAGGATCAATTTCATTTGAAGACGTAAAATTTTACTATAATCAAGATGAGATTATTTTAAATAATTTTGATCTCGATATAAAAGCAGGTGAAACTATTGCCTTAGTAGGTGAAACTGGTTCAGGAAAAAGTACAATTGCTAATTTGGCCTGTCGTTTTTATGAACCCAAAGCTGGTAAAATTAAAATAGATGGTGTTGATTATAAAAAGAGATCTCAACTCTGGTTACAGAGTAATATTGGTTATGTTTTACAAACACCACATCTTTTTAGCGGGAGTATCAAAGATAATATAGCTTATGCTGATCTTGAGGCTACTTTTATGGATATAAAAAGAGCTGCAAAGTTAGTAAATGCTGATGATTTTATTCAAAAACTACCTGATGGTTATGAAACAGTAGTTGGTGAAAGTGGTGATTCTCTATCTACTGGCCAAAAACAACTTATTTCTTTTGCAAGGGCTGTATTAGCTGATCCCCGTATTTTTGTTCTTGATGAAGCCACATCTTCCATAGATACAGAGATGGAAAAAATTATTCAGGAAGCAATTGAAAGAATACTTAAAGGACGAACAAATATTATTATAGCTCATCGTCTTTCGACTATTCGTTCAGCTGATAGAATAATTTGTTTAAGAAATGGAAAAATAATTGAAGAAGGAACTCACAGTCAACTTCTGGCTAAGAAAGGTTACTATTATAAGCTTTATACTACTCAATTTAGAGAAGAAAGAAAAGCATAATTTTAAATTAATTTAAATTATACAAAGGTAATTTTTGAAAGTTGTTGAATTTATATAATGAAGAGTTGAGAAAAGGAGGAATGAATGTGATAAAAAAATTAAAAGAGGCTTTAGAAAAAAGTGAACACTGGACAGAAATAAGATATCATCATCGTCAACAAACCAGTATTGAAATTAAGAATGGTGAAGTTAGCAAAGTAGAAGATAGTACACTGGCTGGGGTTGGAGTTAGATGCTTGGTTAATGGCTGCTGGGGGTTTGCAGCTACAGCTGATATGAGTGAGGAAGCACTTGCTAAAGCAGTAAGAGAAGCTGCTTCTGCAGCTAGAGTGGGTAGTACTCTCCGCAAGAAAAAGATTGAGAAAATTGCTGAAGGAGAAATGGCCCAGGGAGAATATATTTATGCTGATGAAGGTGATGATGTTCAGTTAAAAGAAAAAATAGATCGATTTTTAAATGCTGAAGAATTAATCAGAAATAAAGAAGATATAATAAGTGGAATTGTTAATTATAGTAAATATAATGATAAGAAGATTATTTTAAATACTGAAGGTACTCAGGCAGAGGTAAAAGATATTAAACATGATATAGGAGTAGTTGCTGTTGGTAATAATGGTACTTCTCAGGAAGTTGGATCAGTATCAGCTGGTGTAACTGGAGGCTGGAATGATCTTTTTGCTGAAAAGTCAATGATGGAAATGGTAGAAGAAGCAGTAAATATTGCCCGTACTAAATTGGAAGCAGAATATGCCCAGGGTGGGGAATATACAGTTATTTTAGATCCAATGTTAGTTGGTGTTTTAGCCCATGAAGCTATTGGACATACTGTAGAAGCTGATTTTGTGATGAGTGGTTCTATAGTTCAGGATAAAATAGGTGAAAAAGTTGCCAGTGAAAAAGTAACGATGATTGATGATGGTAATGTAGAAAAAACAGCAGGGATGACTTTAGTTGATGATGAAGGTACTGTTGCCCAAAAAACTACTATTATTGAAGATGGAATTTTGAATGAATATCTTCATAATCGAGAAAGTGCAGCTGAATTTGCAGTAAAACCTAAAGGAAATGCTCGTGCATTTACCTATCGTGATGAGCCATTAATTAGAATGACCAATACTTATATTGAAGAAGGAGACAGCAGTTTTGAGGAAATGGTTTCCGAGATAGATAATGGCTATTATCTAAAAGGCTTAGGTCAGGGTGGTCAGGCAGATGCCAATGCTGAATTTATGTTTGGCGTTCAGGAGGCATATAAGATTGAAGATGGGCAGATTACTGATCCTGTAAAAGGAATCACTATTTCCGGTCAGGCTTTTAATGTTTTAAATAGTGTTGATGCTGTTGGAGATGATTTAAGATTTGCTTTAGGTAGAGGTTATTGTGGTAAAGGACAATTAGCTAAAGTTGATGCAGGTGGACCCCATCTAAGATGTAAAGTTACAATTGGTGGAAAGCAGGAAGGGGATGTTCAATAATGGATGAAATTAAATTTGCAAATAATATAGTATCTAAAGCTAAAGAGATGGATATAGATGATGTTGAAGTTTTTTATAATAGTAGTAAAAATCTTGATGTTGTTTGGGAAAAAGGTGATTTACAGATTCCCAAAACTGATCTTTATCAGGGGTTTGGAATTAGAGTATTTAAAGATGGAAGTACTGGCTTTTCCTCAAGTAACATTTTAAATGAAGAGGAAGCAGAAAAAGTTCTAAAAAGAGCAATTGAGATTGCGGAAGTTACCCCTTCTGATGAAAGTAATGTTTTACCTAAAAAAGATGAAATTGATTATGTTGAAGATATAGTTGATGAAAGAAATGATGATATTAAATTGGTTAATGCTGTTGAAAAGGGTAAAGAATTTGTGGAGAGTTTTTTAAATTATGATAAAAGAGTAAAATTAGATTCTGCTAATTTTAGTACCCGTTTAAGTAAAAGAGCTATAGTTAACAGTAAGGGTATAGAAGCTGTTGAAGAAAAAACTGTTTTTGAAAGTATGGCTATGGCCTTTGCTCGCGAAGGTGAAAATGTTTCTTCTTTTGACCTTTCTTTTCAAACAGCCTGTAAACTTTCAGAATTAAATCTAAAGGAAGAAGCAGAGGAATTAGCTGAGAAAGTTGTTAATTCACTTGATGCAGAAAGTGTAGAAAGTTTTGAAGGAAGTGTAATCCTAAGTCCATTTTCAGTACTTAGTGTTTTAGCTTCACCTTTGAATTTTGCTGTTAATGGTGAAAATGTAATTAATGGTATTTCTCCCTGGACTGATAAGATCGGAGAAGAAGTCGCCATTCCGGAATTATCAGTAATTGATGATGCACATATTGCTGGGGGTGTAGGTTCTCGTTCCTTTGATCGTGAAGGAGTTTCTTCAGAAAGATTGGATATTATTAAAGATGGTAAATTGACTAATTTTCTTCACAATAGTTATACTGCTCATAAAATGGATTCTGAATCTACCGGACATGCTGGTGGAGGCGCCCAAAGCAAGCCAGGTGTTTCACCTTCTAACTTTATAATAGATGGTGGAGATAAAAACTTAGAAGAAATTATAAAAGATACAGATAAAGGGATTTTAGTTAATCGTTTTTCCGGTAATGCAGATCCAGTTAGTGGAGATTTTTCAGGAGTAGTTAAAGGTGGTAAATATATAGAAAATGGAGAAATTGTAAAATCGGTAAAAGGAGTTATGATTGCAGGAAATGTATATAAATTATTAAAAAATATTTCAGCAATGACCAAAAAGAAACAATTTATTCATAATTTCCGCTTACCTCATGTAAGATTTGAAGATGTATCTATCACTGGAGAATAAATA
>DATFIM010000057.1 GCA_035270125.1 Halanaerobiales bacterium
ATTTTGATTTTAGTAATGGTTGGAGCAAGTTCTTTTATAGCCTATCGTCAGGCTCAGGGAATCCTTGATGATAGTTTGAAGAATGCCGCTCGTAATTCAGCAAATAAAAACGCTAAAATATTTTCAGAAGCTTTAAAAGAACCTTTTAATAATGTTGATAATATTGACACAAGTTGGGTTAACCAGCAGTCTGGCTTAATATCTACCTTAGATCCAGGTGCTGTAGCTTCATATTTTTGGGGAAATCAGGAAGAAGTATTTATAAATTATGCTAAAAATAAAGAATATTTTAATACCATGTTTTCGATGGGAGTTAATGGAGCTTACACAGCAACAAATGGTGAAGAAACTTTTGAAGGGTCTTATTCTGATAAAAACTTTTATAAAGAAAGTTTAGAGAAAAAAGAAATGGTGATTTCTTCTCCTTTTACTGATCCGGATACAGGGACAGAAGTTGTTGCTATTAGTAAACCACTTTTAATCGATAATGATGTTAAAGTATTAATAGGAGCAACAGTTAAATTATCGTACATACAGAGTTTAACTAAAAATATGAATATAAATGGTCATGGTTATGCCTGGATTATTGATGAAAACAGGAATATATTAACTCACCAGGATCCAGAAATGGTTGGAACAAAGGTTGATATAGAAAAAAATCCTGAATTAGAACAGATTACAAATAAAATGATAGCTGGTGAAAGAGGTTTAGACTATTATAATTATCAGGGTATACAAAAAGAAATAGCTTATGCTCCGATTGAAGGAGTAAATTGGTCTATGGCTATAACTGCTGATCAGGAAGTTTTAATGAAACCGATGCAGAATATGAGAAGAGGTATTATAATAGCAGTTCTTATAACTATTTTAATAGGGATAATAGTAAGTTACTTTATTTCTGCACAGATTGTTAATCCTTTAATTGAATTAAGTGAAGTTGCCAAAAAAGTTGCTAATGGTGATTTAACTGTAGAAATTGAAGAAGATAAAGATAAAGGTGAAATAGGTATTCTAAAAAATGCCATAAGAGAAATGATTGGTAATTTGGCAGCTATGATAGAACAGATTAAAGAAGTGTCAGAACAAATGGCTTCTTCCAGTGAAGAATTATCTGCTTCAGGTCAACAGGTAAGTAATACCGCTGAACAGGTGGGTACCGCTATTCAGGAAGTAGCATCTGGAGCAGAAGAACAATCAGCTCAAATTGATGAAACTCGAGATAATGTTAGTGATCTTGCTTCAGGTATTGATAATGTAAGTGATATGTCAAAAGATATGGATGAACAGGCTGATAATGTAATATCTAATATTGATCAGGGTAAAAATGAAATAAATAATACTATTAAGCAGGTCCAGGAAGTTAAAGTACAGGCCAATAAAACTTCTGAAAATATAAATGAACTTGGAGATTTATCAGAAGAAATTGGAGAAATAGTTGAATTGATCAATGGGATTTCAGCTCAGACCAATTTACTTGCTTTAAATGCAGCAATTGAGGCTGCCAGAGCAGGAGAAGCTGGCCGAGGATTTAGTGTTGTAGCTGATGAAATAAGAGAACTTGCTGAAGAATCCTCAGAAGCTACTGAAAATATAGCAGGATTAATTACTGATATACAAAATAGAGTAGAAGTTACAATTGGCCAGATGAATAAAGCAGAAGATGCAGTAGGTACAAGTGTAGATGCTATTAAATCTACTGAAGATTCATTTGAAGAGATTAATAATGCAGCTCGCAAATTACGAGATTTAATTGAAGATGTATCTCAAGCCACAAGTGGAATGGCTGATAATAGTAGTGAAGTAAGTGCTTCAATTGAAGAGATTGCAGCTGTGAGTGAAGAAGCTTCTGGTAATGCAGAAGAAGTTGCTGCTTCAAGTGAAGAACAAATTGCCGCTACCGAAGATATTGTTGAAGGAGCAGAAGAACTTGCCAAGATTTCTGATAAATTAATAGAGACTATAGAACAGTTTAAATTAAAATAAGTAATATGATAAAAAAGATATATTTACAAGGAAAATCCTCTTGAAAAAGAGGATTTTTCCTATTTTTTGCTGAACTTATAAAGTAGTAAAGTGAAAGAAATAATAGAGGAGGTAAATTAAATGTTTTTTAAAAGAATAGAAACGAAAGGACTTGCTCATTATTCTTATGTTTTGGCAGATGGCAATCAAGGAATTGTGATTGATCCCAGAAGAGATGTAGATGTATATTTAGATCTAGCAAAAGAAAATTCTTTTCAGATTAAGTATGTATTGGAAACTCATCGTAATGAAGATTATGTAGTAGGATCTACCAAAATAGCCAGTTTGACAGGTGCCGAAATTTATCATGCTGATCGAGAATTGGATTATAAATATGGCAATGAATTAAAAGAAGGTAAGAGATATAAGTTTGGTGGTTATGAAATAAAAGCTATAAATACCCCGGGACATACTCCAGATTCATTTAGTTTTGTTTTATATAATAAAGAGGATGAACCCTGGATGGTATTTACAGGTGATGTTTTATTTGCAGGAGATGTAGGAAGAGTTGATTTTTTAGGTGAAGATATGATTGAAGAAATGGCAGGAAGACTTTATGATTCTATCTATGGTAAGATTTTGCCTCTTGGAGATGAAGTTTTACTCTGGCCTGCTCATGGAACGGGTTCAGCCTGTGGTAGTAAAATAGCAGATAGAAAATGGACAACTATTGGCCTGGAGAAAAAATTAAATCATCAGCTTAATTATGAAAGAAGGGATAGTTTTATTAAAGAAGTAGCTGAAATGAGGGATAAGCCTAATTATTTTAAAAAGATGGAAAAAATTAACTTAGAAGATAATTCTCAGAAAGATATTCCCTTTATTGAGCCTTTAACACCTCCAGAATTTGAAAAAATTTCTCAAAAAGATGATACAGTCATTTTGGATACCAGAAAAGAAACTGCTTTTGCTGCTGCCCATATTGGTGATTCTCTTTTCATCTGGGAAGATCGTCTTGCAAAATTTGCTGGTTGGTTTTTACCTTTAGATAAAAAAATTCTTTTAGTAAGTGATAATAATTATCCTCAATCCGAATTGGAGACCTTATATAGAATGGGTTTTGATAATCTTGGAGGATATCTAAAAGGTGATCTTTTAAGCTGGCATATGACCGGCAGAAAAAGTGAGGCTGTAAATATGGTTAATGTGACAACAGCATGTAGTATAATAGATAAAAGAGATGTAGCCTATTTACTTGATGTTAGAAAAGAAAAGGAATTAGAAAAGGGAGGTAAAATTTTAGGTGCTGATAATATTCCCTTACAACAACTTCCAGATAATACTGTAGATATTCCAGAAGATAAAGAAATATATATTTTCTGTAGCAGTGGAGTAAGGTCAATGATAGCAGCCAGCCTTTTAAGAAAAAAAGGTTATCATAAATTAAATGTTATCTTAGGGGGAATCCAAAATTGGAATTCCAAAAGCTGTCCATTAGAAAAATAGAAAATATAATAAAAAATTGATGATTATGTCAAAAAAAGAAGGTTTTTTTTAAATTTTCTTGAATTAAATTAATAAGCTTATTTTATTTTTAATTTTAAAAAAATTCTTAAAAGAAAGGAGAATGAAGTATGGATCATTACGGGATTTTATCTTTAGTACCACCTATTTTGGCTATTCTTTTGGCCTGGTGGACTAAAGAAGTTTTACTTTCACTCTTTGTTGGTGTATTTTCCGGTGCTTTAATTTTAAATGGTTATAATCCTATTGCCGGATTTTACAGAACACTTGACAGTTTTATGTTACCTTCCCTGGCAGATGAGTGGAATGCCGGTATTATTATCTTTACAATTACTATGGGAGGTATGATTGGTATTATCAGTAAGGCTGGAGGAGCGAAATCGATTGGAGAAGCGATTGCCAGTAAGGCCAAGACTGTAAGGAAAACGCAATTTGCTGTCTGGTTTCTAGGAATCGGTATTTTCTTTGATGATTATTCTAACACTTTAATTGTTGGTAATACGATGAGACCAATCACTGATAAGATGAAGATTTCTCGTGAGAAGTTAGCCTATCTTACTGATACCACGGCTGCAGCTATGGCCAGTATTACTCCAATATCGACCTGGATTGCCTATGAGGTAGGTCTTATTAATGATGCTCTCCAAAACATTGGGATGGAAACAAGTGCTTATACCATGTTTGTAAGAACAATTCCTTTTCGTTTTTACAGTATTTTTGCTTTGATTTTGGCTTTAATAATTGTCTTAACCAGAAACGATTATGGTACAATGTTTGATGCAGAAACAAGAGCAAGAAAGACTGGTAAAGTACTTCGTGATGGAGCAACTCCAATGGCTGCTAAAGAGTTAACAGACATGGATGGCCCTGAAGGTAAAAATATGAGTTGGGGTGCTGCTTTAACTCCTATCGCTGTTACTGTTTTAGTAACTTTATTAGGTCTCTGGTATGATGGAGGCGGAATGGCTGGAGAAACTATCCAGGATGCTTTTGGTAATGCAAACTCCAGTAAAGTTTTAATCTGGGCTGCTTTTTCCGGTAGTTTAACTGCAGGAATTTTAGCCTCAATTGGTGGAATTATTCCTATTAAAGATACTGTTGAAGGTTGGGTTGATGGTGCTAAATCAATGATCGTTGCTTCCTTTATCCTTATTTTAGCCTGGTCTATTGGTAGTGTAACTACAGAGCTAGGTACTGCTGATTTTGTTGTAGGAATTGCAGAAGGTAATATTCCTGCCTTTATTATTCCTACCATAGTATTTATTATTGGTGCCTTTATCGCCTTTACTACTGGTAGTTCCTGGGGTACAGTAGCTATTTTAATGCCTTTAGCTGTACCACTTGCTCATTCAATAGGTGCTCCACTTTTACCATCTATTGCTGCTGTACTTACTGGTGGTGTTTGGGGTGATCACTGTTCACCAATCTCAGATACAACGATTATGTCTTCAACAGCAGCCGGTGCAGATCACATGGACCATGTTAAAACTCAGATACCATATGCCTTTGTTGGAGCTATAACCGCTATAATCTTTGGATTTATTCCAGCTGGTTTTGGTTTCCCAGCTTATTTATCACTTCCATTAGGAATTATAGCAATGTATATCTTCATTAAATATATTGGTAGAACAGTTGAAGAACATATGGAAGATATTGACTTAGATGATATTACAATGACTTAAAAAAGTTGATCTATTAGATAGTGAATCAAAGATATAATTTAATATTAAATAATTGCATAAAAAGGCCCTGGTGTAAAAACCAGGGCTTAACTTTTGTTTATTAATAGAGTTTTTTATAATATTTTCTGACCATTTCTTTAGCCGAAAATCTATCATAAGTATCTTCTATACTATTTTGCATCATCTTAGTCCATTTATCTTTATTTTCATAATAAGTAGGTAATACTTCTTCTAGCAAAACCTTATAAAGATGTTTGAGGTCATGTTTATCCTGACCATCACCCTGATAGCCATTTCCAAACTGCCAGCCATTAATTCCGTGGCGACAGGCTTCAGGCCACCAGCCATCTAAGATGCTTAAATTGAGAATACCATTCATGGCAGCTTTCATTCCAGAAGTACCACTTGCTTCCAGAGGACGACGTGGATTATTAAGCCAGAGGTCTACTCCTCTAGTTAGTATTCTTCCAATTTCAATATTATAATCTTCCAAAAAGACGACACTATCTGGATATTTTTCAGTCATTTTAATTAGATTCTGAACAATATCCTTACCTGTATCATCAAGTGGGTGGGCTTTTCCAGAGAAGACAATCTGAATATCTCCATTTTCTAAGTATTCTCCAATGATTTCAGGTTTTCTAAAGATAAAATCACTTCTCTTATAAGGGGCAGCTCTACGGGCAAAACCAATTAAGAGTTTATCTTCATCTAATTGAGTTCCAGTATTATCTGCAATATAATCTATTAACTCACCTTTGATTTCCTGATGTGAATCCCAGAGTTCTTCAGGATTATCCTTATTTTTTGTAATTCTTTGATCTACCCAGGTTGGACGGTGAACACCATTAGTAATAGCTTTAATTGGAGCTCTGTTATCAACATCTTCCCACATCCTGCGGGCTGTATCTCCGTGAAGTTGAGCAACTCCATTTGCGACATTAGCAAGTTTTAGCCCGGCAACAGTCATATTAAAAGGTGCTCCTCCAATCTGAACCATTTGGTCGAGAGTAAGGCCATTATTTGCTCCCATATATTCCATAATTTTGAGGCCATGTTCTTCATTACCTTCTTTAATGGGAGTATGAGTTGTAAAAGCAACTTCTTTTCTAGTTTTCTTCCAGGCCTGCTCAAAAGTCATCCCCATTGCCATTTTTTCCTGAATAAGCTCAGTACCAGCCAGAGCAGCATGACCTTCATTAAAATGATAAATATCTATATCAAGATCAAGTTTTCTTAAGGCTTTAACTCCTCCAATACCAAGAACAATTTCCTGGGCCAGTCTTTCTTCTTCAAACCAGCCGTAAAGTTGTCCGGTAATCCAGCTATTTGAACCATTTTCATCAAGATTGGTATCAAGTAGATAAAGAGGATTATTATCATATTTTTCTAGTTTCCAGACCTTAACTTTTACATCTTCTTCTCTAACTTTAACTGTAACTTCAACTCCAGTATCTTCTAAGTAATCATAGATATAATCATTTGTGGGATAACAATCATAGGGTCTACCATCATCATCAATCAATTGTTTTGTATAACCCTGACGCCAGAGAAGACCAATACCAATAAGGTCTTTGTCTAAATCCTTAGATGCTTTTAAAATATCTCCGGCTAAAATTCCCAGTCCGCCAGAATAAATTCTCATATCTTCATGAAGACCGTATTCCATACAGAAATAGGCAACACTTTTATTATTTTTCTTTGACATAAAATCACTCCTTTTTTTAAATGTATGTAAAATATAGTTTATGCAAACCTTTGCATTAATTATATCATAAGTATTAAAAGGAAAAAAGCCTTAATTAGAAAAAATATTATAAAAATTAAAAAGAGGAAAATGATGAAAAATCACGAATTATAATATTAGGCAAAAATGTGATAATATTAAAAATAAACCTTTAATGTTTAATTATGGTAAAGTATAAAAGTGTTATAGCTATTATTATAAATAATAATAAGTGTTCACAGTGGGGTGAATCAGGTAATGAAGGGTAATGAAGAACAGGGATGTTTTAGAGAATTATTAAATGAAGTATCAGCCCAGGTAGTTGCTTTTAATAAAAATTATGAAATTAAATGGGCAAATCAAAAAGCAAAAGATTATTTGAATTATGGAAAAGAATTAAAAGATAAAAATTGTCGTCAGTTATTTTTTGAAAATGATTTTAGTATTAAAGAGTCAGAAATTGAAGAATGTCCTTTTGAAGAGATATTTCAAAAGAACAAAAAAATAACGGAAGAACTAACTAATAACCAGGGTGAAACCTGGGAAATTCAATGGTTTTCTTCTGAAAAAGATGATAAAGAAATAGGATATATGATAGCCTATAATATTACCAAACCCAAAAGAATAGAAAACAAGCTAAAAGAAAGAAGTGAAGTGTTTTATCAGGTTAGGTCAAAATTTCATGAATCACAGGAAAAATTTCAATCTCTTTTTGTTCATAATCCTGATGCGATTTGTGCTATTGATCTTAAGGGTAAGGTACTTTCTGCTAATCCAGCTTTAGAAGATATAACAGCTTATAAGCCGGATGGTATAATAGGATCTAAATTTATTGATTTAATTAAAAAATCTGATACAAGAAGGGTACAAAATTACCTGCATAGAGTTAGTTCAGGTAAAAACGTAGAATATGAGACTAGTATTGTAACAGCAGATAATAAAGAAGTTATTGTTAATATTAAGAGCTTTCCGATGGTAGTTGAAGGGGAAATAGTTGCTATTTATTCTATAATTAAAAATATAACTGAAAAGAAAAAATTTGAAAAAAAGTTAAGAGAAATCGCCTATTATGATGACTTAACTGGACTCCCTAATAAAAACTATCTGGAAGATAAAATAGATAAGATCTTAGAAAAAGATCAAAAAGCAGCTATTTTGTTTTTGGATCTGGATCGTTTTAAAAGAATAAATGATTCTTTAGGCCATAAAACTGGTGATGAGGTCATAAAAAGAACAGCAAAAAGACTTAATAAAATTGTTTATGGGGGGATAGTTGCCAGATATAGTGGAGATGAATTTATAATAATTTTAGAAGATATAAAAAACAGGGAAGATGCAGTAAATAAGGTTGAAGAAATTACTAATGAATTTTCAACTTCTTTTATGGTAAATAAGAGGAATATCTATCTTTCTTTAAGTATGGGAGTTGCTATTTATCCAGATGATGGAGTTGACAAAAGTGATTTAATTAAATATGCCTATCTTTCAATGCATAAAGCTAAGGATAAAATGGAAAAATGGTATCATTTCTTTGATGCCGGACTTATGAATGAAAAAATTGGTGAAGAAAAGCTTAATATGGAAGGTGAATTACGTAAAGCTATCAAAAATAATGATTTTTATCTAAAATATCAACCCCAAATTGACCTCTATAATGGTGAGATAGCAGGATTTGAAGCTTTAATTCGCTGGGATCATGAAAAATTAGGTAAAATTTCACCTGGTGAATTTATTCCTCTGGCAGAAGAAACAGGCCTTATTAAAGAAATTGGAAGATGGGTAATTAAAGAAGCCTGCCGTCAGGTTAAAGTATGGCGAGAAGAAGGGCATAAACCTGTTAAAATGGCTATTAATGTTTCTATTCATCAACTAAAAGATCCTAATTTTATTGAAGAAATAAAAGAAATTATAAGGGGAAATGAACTTAATCCTCAATATCTTGAGCTTGAAATAACTGAAAATATAATGAGGAATCTAAATGAACTAGAAGTTATCTTAGATAAATTAAAGGAGATAGGTGTTCAGATCTCTATAGATGATTTTGGCACAGGTTATTCATCTTTAAGTGTTTTACAGGGACTGCCAATTAATACTTTAAAAATAGATAAATCATTTATAATAAACAGTACAAATGATGAAAAATCAGCTACTTTAGTAAAAACGATTATTAACATGGCTAAAAACCTTGATTTAAATATAATAGCTGAAGGAGTGGAAGAGAGAACACAGGTTGATCTCTTAAGATCAAATGACTGTCGGACAGGCCAGGGCTTTCTTTTTAGCCGTCCTTTACCTGTCAGTGATATTACTGATATCTTAGATTTTGACAGCTCAGGTTTTATCTTAGATACAGTTTAAGATGAAAAAAGAATAATAGTAACAAAAAATCAATTTTATTACTTGAAATAAGAGAATAGGAATTTTAGCGATTGTTTGTTAATACATCTTAATGAACTGAAATATAAAATAAAACCTAAATTAAATCATAATTTTAAGACTAAAAAATAAATTTAGCTTAGCTTAACTACCTTAGCTTATATGCTTTCTTTTAGCTAAGGTAGTTTTATTTTATATAGAAGTGAATTATAGATGTATCAAACAAGCGGTAGATGAACATTCCTTATTTCAAGTAATAAAATTTTGACTTTTGACATATTATTTTTCAGTTAACTGTTCTATCTGTTGGACATAGAGATCTGCTGCAAATTTACGATTTAGTCCATTTGCATTCATATAACGGGTTTTACCAAAAACCTTTCTTTCTTTCCAGGCTCTATCATGTTTACCAAAACACCAGGCAATACCGGCATAACTATTTGGATCTCGGCCATCAAGAGAATATTTATTATTAAGATAGAGGGAAATCTCAAATGCATCCTGAGGTGAAGGTGTCCATTCTAAGATTTTTTTGGCCCAATACATACGCATATAACCATGCATTTTTCCGGTTATTTTCATTTCTTTTTGAGCAGCATTCCAGTATTTATCATGGGTTGCTGCTTTTTCAAATTCT